>NZ_JBSMEZ010000025.1:0-80840 GCF_056498605.1 Profundibacter sp. | reverse complement strand
GGGATGGTGCAGATGCTATCAAGTGCCAGCGTGACAAGTGCTGTATCTGGTTCAAATTTTCTCTCGTCATGCGCAAGGCGTCCAATTGCATCAACTTGAAACAGCAATGCCGCATCGGTCGGGAACGGGTTGATCGGGGCCTGATTAGGCAGCTCATTCAGCCACCAGTTTTCCGCAAATGCGCGGTCAAAGGGGGCAAGGCCTGTCATCATCTGATAAGTTTTTAGGGCGCCGAGCAAATAGTCCGGATTGCGGATTTCGCGCCACATTGTGGCCTCAAGAAGCGCCAGCATCCTTGGTTCAAGAATATTCCGCAGCGAGCGATCATAAGCCAATTGGTTGGCGTGGTTGATTTCACTTTTGGCCGAAGGCCCCGCCACCGTCAAAGCGTTCCCCGCAATTTCTGTTTGGCTGCCGATAACGTCAGTCATTGCTGCTAGCGCAAGGTTAAGGTCGAGCGGATCAACAGGTGCTTGGCGGGCAGCGACATTGGCAAGGCGACCCTGTAGCGCGGTAAGTTGGCGTTCTTGATCGGCAATGCCGCCGGAATAACGCATGTATGAGAACAGAAACAGCAAACCCGCCAGAATGCTCACAAGTGCAGAAGTGGCCAGCGTGCCGCGCCAAACCCAGCGGCGACGTTCTTCGGCTTTGGGGTCAAAGGTGCCTAGGCCAGCCTCGGGGAAGATCAGTTCCGATAAAAGGTTGCGCAGAAAGAACGACCGTTTTTCACCGTGCTGACGCGTTTCGGGGGCATCCGGACGTAGGCCAAAAGCACCGGCAATTGCACCCACCATGCGGTCAATTGGCGAGCCTTCTTGCGTGGCGGAGGTAAAGTAAAACCCGCGCAACCACGCGCTTTCTTCATAGCGGCTCTCGCCAAAGATGGTATCGATCAAGGATTTCAGCGACCCGGTAATTGCATCCATCTGCGCCGGAAAGCGGAACATCTCACCACGCTCAGACAGAGTGTTACCCTGGGCCATCCGCTGGACCAGACGATCCTCAAGCCCACCCAGTAACGCTTTCATTTCGCGCTCGATGGTCACGCCGTCAACCCGCGTTTCGGTTGCCAGCGTCGCCCCCCAGACCTGTTCACGTTCCTGCGTCGTTAGATCATTAAAAAATGCCTCGAACCCCGGCACAAGGTCAGCCTTGGTAATCATCAGATAGACCGGCAACTGAATCTCCAACCGCTCGCGCAATTCAGCCAGCCGCTTTCTGATTTCGCGCCCGTGCTCGCGCACGCTTGCCTCGTCTTCCATCAGTTCCTGCAACGATATGGTCAGGATCACCCCGTTCAGCGCACGTCGACCGCGATGCTTTTTAAGCATATCAAGGAAACCCAGCCATTCGGCGGCATCAACATCCGGCTCGCTTTGCTGTTGAACGTATCGTCCGGCGGTATCGACCAGCACCGCGTCTTCGGTAAAGAACCAGTCGCAATTACGAGTGCCGCCAACGCCCTTTAGATCATCTGACAGATCAATTGGGAAATGCAGACCCGATTGACGCAGGGCGGTCGTTTTGCCTGTTCCGGGCGGGCCGATGATCATATACCACGGCATTTCACGCAAAAACTTGCGCCCGCCCAGTTTTGATCGTTTCATCTGCTCCAGAATTGACGCGAACTTTTGGTTCACTTCGGCCAGGTTTTCTTCTCCCGGCGCATGTTCAGGTTCATCAATTGGCGCGGCGAGTTCGGCTACAAAAACCTGATTGGCTTTGGCGGCGCGTAGCTGTTTGAACAACATTCGTATCAGCCAGAAAATGACAATCACGCCGATGACAATCACGCGGGTCAATTCATCCGCCAGCGGTTCGACCGCGCCAACGCTGACCAGCGGCCCGTAAAGCCAGATCAACAGGCACAAGATTACTATCCCGATGAGCGTCCAAAGGAATCGAGAAAAAATAAAGCTAAATATGGTTTTCAAAAATCCCATGCCCTAAAGCCTCTTCTCAATGATGATTTCAACCCGCCGGTTGCGCGCACGTCCTTCGCGGGTGCCGTTATCGGCGATAGGTTCGCTGGCGGCACGGCCTTGCGATTTGACCAACTCGGCAGGAACCCCAGCTTTGATCAACAACGCTGCAATTGCTTCTGCACGGGCCTCGGACAAACGTTGGTTTGTCGCAAATGGATTGCTGCGTTGAACCGGAATGCTGTCTGTGTGGCCGACAACTGTTACACCGCCAATGACTTCGCCATTGTCCAGAATGGATTTGGCGATAGAGGCGATTAATGGCGCATATTCTTTATTCAGGCTGGCTTTGGCCGACCTAAATACTTCGGGTGATTTGGCCTGCACAACCACAATTGCCAATGAAATGTCTTCGCGTCCGCTTAGGGCTGTGCGGGTGTTTTCGGGGGCGGCTGCGGTGATGACTGGTAGTAGTTCGATCAATACTGGCGTAATCGTAAGCACGGGGGGCGGGGCGGTATCACGAACCGGTCTGAAGATTACAGCTCGCTCGTTTGGTGGTAGAAAACTGACAAGTTTATATAGCTGTTCACCTTTGTTCGACAGCTGGATGCCCAGCAGAATGTAGGTTGCCGTCATCAAGGCCAGCGCCGCCACCCCGATAGTCCAGAGCGGTATGATGAAACGCGGAGGTTCGTCCGCGGCTTTTACCCCCACCCAATTCGGTGACAGGGGTGCCGCGTCCTGATCGGGGCGGCGAAGGGTGCGGGCGATCGTGCTTCTGATCTGGGTTAGCGCCCCTTCGCCAGCGGCACCGGTGACGCGGTGTTTGCCGCGAAACCCCAGCGATAGGCACATATATGCCAGCTCCAGCATATCGCGGTCGCGGTCTGGGTAGCGCTGCAAATCCTCGACCCGATCATAAAACCGCTCGCCCGCATCGACATCGCCGTAAAGCGTTACCACAAGCGGCTGACCGGGCCAATCACTGTGCCCACCCCAAGGTGTGTTCATTGCCAGATCATCCAGCAGTGCCGCAACAAACCACGCCCCCTGATCGGCACGGGTTAATGGCACGCCT
Source organism: Profundibacter sp. (assembly GCF_056498605.1). Lineage (NCBI taxonomy): Bacteria > Pseudomonadati > Pseudomonadota > Alphaproteobacteria > Rhodobacterales > Paracoccaceae > Profundibacter > Profundibacter sp. The sequence goes on along the minus strand of NZ_JBSMEZ010000025.1, from coordinate 77,834 downwards.
TCGCCCACTGCTGCATCGCGGGCGTAGGTCAGGTTTTCAAGCAACCGCGCGCGTAGCACTTCGGCATTATCGGGTGCCTGCGCACGTTCCAGTTCCGGCGCAAAGCTGAGCAATGCAGAAAAGGCTTCGATCAACGCGTTGCTATTGGCGCGGGTTTGGCGCACACGTTCAATCGGCTCGCCGCTAGCCGATGCATTACCCGACATTGCACCATGTGATGACCCACGCGTAGGCACAACAGGCTGACGCTTGCTTTTGGTGGGGCGGATACGGGTGCGTCCCGCATCATTGGATAGCCCGAATGGGTCATCTTTGGTCATGGCTTACCTATTCACTGCGTAGCAATCTATCTCGGGTTCGTTCTCCAGCTTGCCAGAAACTCCGATGACAAACCCGGGCGCATCTATCAATGACGCCCAGTGTTCTGATTTACGGTCCAGTTCCAGACACAATCGGTCCCCGTCATACGGGATTTCACGCGGTTGCGAGTGGAGCGGGCGAAGTGCAATACCGGGCAGGCGGGATTTCCACAGCTTTTCAAATTCATCTGCTGCCCCGACGGTTGCCTGATCAACAAATATCTTGCGCATCATTTCTTCGGACATATCCGAGCCTACACGCACAACAATGCGACTGTTTTTCAGCAGCTCCGGGTTATCGAGACGCACCTTCCACACGTTCTTGGAATGGCGCGCTACAGGCAGTGCGCGCGATTTCGGTTCAACATGGCGCAGCGACAGAATGAGCGAACGCAAAGTGTCGACCAATGCCTCGAATGCCGGCTGCGGGTCAATATGATCATAGACCGGAAACTCTGTTAGGCGGCGCGAGTTAGACCCGAAAGTCGCCATGCGTCCAGCCAGTCCGGCCAGCTCCAAAAAGTATTCTGCGGGATGGAACAAATCATTACTTTGCATATGCGCGATACGGGGGCGGGCGGTATTGGCCAACTCTAGGATCAGCAGGTTTTCAATTGACCGCCCTGCCCCCCCCAGAACCAGTCCGCTGTGGGCCTCGGCGATACGATCAAGACCGGTAACAAGTTCTTTGGCGAATTGCGCATACCTTGGGGCAGCGGCCATGACCAATGCAGGGGGCAAAAACCCATCGTCCAAGGCAACTGCCCCGTCAGATTTTATCCCGTCAATCCGTGCGATTGGCAGGCTGATATATCCGGCGGCATCCTCTTGAGGCAGAATAATCAGGGGGGCCAGCCGCGCGACTTCTATGTCTTCAGGATCAGCCCCTCCACGGATGGTATCACGCACGGTGGTCATCTCGCCTCGCAATCGCGCACCGCTTGGTTCAGCATGGGCAGCATCTATTGTTGCCTTGCCTGGTGCTTCAAGCCCAATAGCCAGCGACACAAGGCCGGATTCCGATTTTGCCGTTACCGGCACGACTGCAGGTGGATCCATCGTTTCAGGAATGGCAAAGGGGGTGCCGTCAGGAAATATGCCCCGTGCTGTTTCAATCCCGATGCGCCCTGCTTCAAGCGCTGTAGAATCCAGCGTCAGGCTGCGAAACCCGAAATTTTGCAACGCCGAGGCCTGCATCGCACCATGCACTAACCCCTCGACATACCGGTCTTGTTGTTGAAGGTGCTGCGTTCTTAAGAACAACCCTTCGGACCAGACGACTTTGTTTTTGTCTGTCATCAGACGGCTACCCTTTTCTTATACGGAGACAAGCGAAATACCGCTTGACCCGACCGTTATTGTGACGCCCGCATCACCTTTGGCAGGCGTAGCTACTTTTGAGCGGAATATTTTTCCGGCTGGGCTGCGGAAACCGGCGATAACGCCAATAAAAGCTGCACCCGCCTCGATGCCGATCACTTTGCTTGCCGACGTACCAGCAGTCAGAACAATCTGATCCGCCTTTAGCAAATCGCCACCCAGTGCTGCGGATGGGTTTTGCAGCGCGAAAAAATCGGCACTATCAAACGCAGCCGAACTTTTTAACTGGACCACAGTTAGCGTTAAGGGACGATCACTGCCATCCGGACCGGGATTCATACCTGATGTCCCGTTCGCGCTGATTGTCACAGCACCCGGCCCTTGGGGGCCACCACAAGCACCAAGTGTCAGCACTGCGCCACTGGAAATCACAAAATTACGTCTGTTAATCGTCATATCAATTCCTCCTGTTTTGTTCATATGCGTCTCTAAAATCTGACCCAACCTCACCCAAAAACCGGTCTTCTGCCGCTTTGGCAATTTCCTGATATCGTTCTTCATACAGCTGCCACAGCTTCGCACTTTTCCCGCCAGCGAGCAGTGCCTCGAGCAGGCCGGTGTTTTCCATTTCTTTTTCAATTGCGTCAGGATCAAAGTTGTCGATCATCCGGCGCAATGCAGACTGGAGCGCGGTCCAGGTGCGTAGCTGATGGTCTGCAAGGTCACGAAAAGCAGCCTCAATCGCGGCATCAGGTTCAAGATACCCTTTGCCGCGTGGTTTTATCAAAGCCTCAAGCGCATCATCTGTGGTGGCTAGAAATTTTAGCGGATTAACATCCTGCGCCCCGATGATTGTCTGGGCCACACGCACGTTCTGCTTTTCTTTGGCGCGGGCGCGCAGCATATGCATCACCCCACCGACCAACAGGCGAAACCGTTTGCCCATTTCGCGCATTTCATCGGCCTGATTGGCAACGGGGATCATATCATCCCCCAAACCCAACCCGTCAAAAAAGGCAGCAAGCAGCGCATCCTGCTGCACCGGTACCGGTACAGCGGCAGGTTCTACCTTTGCTGGCTGTAGTGGAGGTGCCGGAGGATCAGCAGCAACGGGGGCGGGCTGGTGAACGGGCACTGGTTCGCTTGGGCTGAAGACCGGATCAAGTGTGAAGGCGTCATCAAAAAGCGGGGGCGCTGTTTCTTGTTCCTTGGGGGTCTCGAACCCGTTCTGCACGCCGCTATTGCCCTCGAATGGGTCGGGCAATGTTTCGGGTCGCTCGGTGCGCTCAACAGGTTTGGATTTCATCGAAAAGAAATCGTCATCCTCGAACCCGATAGAGGTCGAAGGTTTGCGCACGTGGTGGGAACTGCTACTGCTAGTGCTGGCGGGGTTTTCCTGTTCTAACTCGATCCTTATTACGAAGTCACCCATCCTCAGGCGCATTCCATTTTCCAGTTCGACCGAATTTCCGGGGCCGAGTGCGGTGGTGGTCCCGTCTACAAACAGCCCGCCCGAACTGGCATCTGTCACGCTGAACTTCCCGTTTTGATCTGAAATCACACAATGATGGCGCGAAATGAATTTGTCGGGATCATCAATCTGCCAACCAGCGTCATCGCCCCGCCCAATTGTCAACTCGCCCCCTTGATAAACATGGGTTTTTGCGTGTTGCCGATGCGGTGCGTGTTCCAGAACAAGGGTCAATGTCATGCTGCCGCCCCTATATTATCAACTGTTTCAACTGGTGCTGTGATCCGAACCAGCCGCAGGTCTTCTGCGTCTGTCCTGTTGTCTGGGTTTAACCATATGGTGCGGCCCAGTTGACACGCCCCCAAGCGGGCTTCGGGCACTTCGGTTTTGTCTAGAACCAGCCGCAGATCGTATTCGGTTTGCAGGCCAACGGCATAGATGATTGCATGACGCAGGCGTGCAATAGCATCTTTATCCGAAAACAGTTCGGTGAACTGTGTCAGCGAAAGTGGGCCAATCTGCAGTTCGGCGCGATCCTGACGTCCAAAGCTGCGTTTGCCAACCACCAGATTTGAGCCAAGTTGCGGATAAGCCGTTCCAAGACGTGATTGCAGCGCATTGGGGATATCGGTCCAGACACCAATAAATTCCCGCACAGATACTGGCGCGCCAAGGGTGTCAGCCAGATAGTTTGACAACCGTTCAATCCCATAGGCTTCGTTCGCTAGTGACGTGCCATGGCGTAACTTCTCACTATCTTGACTGAAGCGGTCTTCAATCTGCCCAAGCATAGCAATACCGGATAACGCACGAAATGTTGCGCCAACACGCCCGCCACCATCATAGGCAAACTGCACTTCCATCTGGGCATCGCCCCAAGCCCGCCAAAAGAGCGTGATCATTCGGTGTTGAAGCAGATTACAGAAATTCAGGAATGCCCTGTCCGAACTTGCGCCTTCATCCTCGCCACTAAACCAACGATTTGACAGCCGGTTCATCACCCAGCGGGTAAGATGCAGCGGCATCGGGCCTTCCGGTCCCAGCAGGCCCAACACATAGACATTGATGATAAGTTGTCCGGTTTCCTCGTCCCATTCAATTGCCTCAATGTCGCGGGTGGCAAAAGACAGGCGCACACCTTGCCCCAGACGCGCCGGCTCGCGTGTGGGACCCCCAGTGCGGCCAAAGCGTTTTCCCGGGCTTTCTACCCGCTTGAGCAGTTCGAAAAAGCTGGTGACTTTAGCCAGCTCGGCATTAATCTTTAGGGCTGTTTCACCATCTAGATTATTTTCCGGTTGCCGGGTGTCATTGGCCATACCACATCCTCCTGTTCTTGGGTCAGGAAGGAACGGGTTCTAACAAATGAATTGATCGAGGCGTGACGGGCAAACAGTTTTGAGAGCAATGCCGAGAGCAACAGCGAACTATTTCCAACCAGTATGGAATCGTCGATATGCAGCGTGATGTCGATCCCGTGGCCAAAACAGATCGGGCCAGCAATCCCCAATCGTTCAACCACAGGTTTGGAGGAAATCTCTGTGATAGACTTCACATGCCGCGCCAGGCGCGGATCACCACGGTCTGCATAAAGATCCAGCATTGCGCGCAACGGTTCTGCATCTTTGCCTTCTTCCGCCAGTGACAGGTAATTCAGACTAAGCTGGGCAATCAGGCGCCACGCGATATCATCCATTTGCGCCTCGGCCCCTATGGATTGTGGTGCGCGCAGGGATAGGGAAGGTCTTGGTCGTTGAAACGCCTGTAGCAATCTGATTTCGCCGACCGGATCGCCGCTTTCCATTGTCAAAGTTGGTGCATCATCCAGCACACATAAATCGCGGTTTGTGCAAAGTGCGCGAATATCAAGGCGCTTTAGCGTTGGTTGTGTTGTTGCATCAGGCATACGCGAAACCGATACAAAGAAATCATCGCCTGGATACCCTGTACGGGCCTGTCCACGCCGAATTTCGTCTTCGCCCGGGCGTCGTGGCCGCCGCTCGGTTGCATAAACATACCCGCCACCGCGCTTTTGGCTGGCGGAATATAGCGGCTGGATACGGGCCTCGGACCCATCGGAATCCGCATCTTCAACCCGCAATAGGCGATAAATCTCGAAATCACGCAGGCGTGTGCGGTCCGCATGAACCACGTGGCTGTGAGTGCGCGGGTCAAGTTCAACAATGTTACATTCTTTTTCAAACAGATTGACCAGCGGTGTGGTGAACAACTGCAAATCGTCCATGTCTATATCTGAAAGGCTCGGGCGGGCCTCGTTCAGCAACAGCACACATTCGAGAGCGCAATCCTCGCACTCACTTACAACAGGCAATAAGCCCGCCAAACGGGCATAGTAAAACCGTTCAGGCATCAGGAAATATTCGCGCAGCAACCGGTAGCCTTCAAAGGCGGCCCGCACGCGAGGCAGCATGGCTTCGTTGTCCTGAATTCCAATCATTTCTGGTGGATTTACAGACTTAAACGGGCCTGATTTTTTGCCACGCGACGGACGCACCTTGATGTTGTGGCAATATCCAAAGATTGCGTCAAACAACGCGCCGCCACGGGATTTTCCACCCAGATAAATATCAAGTTGATCAAGGGTCAGGCTGGATAATTTTCCTGCACCTGTCGCTTCCACTGTCAGGCGGATACCTGCCACCGCTTCGGAAATATCATTGTCGGATAAACCGACAGCCTTGAGAGCGCCCGCGTCTTGCAGGTATTCAACACTCGCCAGTTTGACGGGCCATAGTTGGACATCTTGCGCAGTTGTGAATGTCGAGCGGGTCGACAACCCTTCGCGCAGGCCCGAAACGAGGCGTGCACCCTTTTTGACAACATGGCCCGAGAGCATAGTTTCAACCTGTGGTCCCGGCGTTAGCTGTGCGATGGTCATGGCGGGGGCTGGGCCGGTCAGGTCAGGGTATAGCGCGTCCAGAAGGTTGCGCACATAGCGAGTGCTTTCTGAATCTACCTTGGCGCGTGTGCGAGCAGCGAGAAAAGCAACACCCTCAAGCAGCCTTTCAACATAAGGGTCGGGGCAAGGCACAGTATCAAGCGACAGGTTGCGTGCCACTGTTGGATTCATTGTCGCAAATTCCGCTGCTTGATCGCGGATATGTGACAGTTCGTCCTCGTAATATGATAGAAATGCACGATCCATTAGCTATCCTCAAATGCAGTTATGGCCTGCCCGTTATCTAGATCGATTGTTGTTGAGAGCCGGAGTCGCTCGGGGACAGGTGACAACATCAACACGCCATCAATCTCGATTTTCATACCGGTCTTCTTGTTGATGTTAACCCGAACCTTGATCGAGTCACGCTTTAACCTTGGCTCAAACACAGCCAGCACGTCGCGGAGCTCGCGGGCCAAGCGATCACGGTCGAAACTATCCCCGGTTTTGCCGGTAAACGACGGCACACCATAATTCACCACACTGCGCCGAACCAACGGGAAATCTGCCAACAGCTCGGCGGGGGAAGTCGTGTTTGCCATCTCGTGATCAGTCAGCAAAAACTGTGCCTCTAGCCGCTCGATGTTGAACAGCATTTCAATGTCTCGCCGAACGGCCTCGCGTAGAACATCTGCGGTGACCACGATGCCGCTCGCCTCAAGGTGTTTGCGTCGCGTGGTTTGCGCAATCAACTTGTGTAGCCGTTTACGCGTATCGTCATCCAGATCATCCGCCTGCTCGACCGCCCTTGCGCCACCTTTTAATATTTTTTCCAGTTTTTCTTTTCCAAGCGCCTTCAAAAGTGCCGTGTGCTGGTAACCGGATTCAGCAACCAGCCCAGGCAAATCGTCGATAAGGCGGTCCCACAAACTTGGTTGGACCGCCTCGCGTCGGGATTGAAGATCAGTGTTGGTATCTGACATTTGATTTTCTTTACACAGAGGGTTTAGGCACCCGCCACGATGTCATATTCTATCTCATGCTCGTCACCGGCCGAGCCATCTTCGGCCTGAACAGTGTAAAGAATTTTGACCTTCTCGAATGCGATAGACACTTTTTCGGTGATCATCTGAACGTCTGGATCACTGCCGTCATTTTCCATATCATAACCTGAAATAATGCAGTTCGTCATCGTGATCGTCAGATAGTCCAGATGCGCCTCGCCTGAATCCTTACGTGCGTAAAAGATCATTTCCGGAAATGATGTGCCGCGCATACTGGAATGTGCCAGATAGGCCGATGCCGCATCATACCATTTATATACCGTCAGGCTGCCAACTTCGGCGCGGGCCTGTGTTAGCCCGCTGCCCATTGATGTGCCGCTCTTTTGTGCGATCTTCCAATGCGCCCCGTGAACATCAATTTGTTCTTCATGTTCCGCGCGCAAAGATTCGCCCGGAATTTCGGCGATTTCCAAATATCCAGTAATTCCCATGTCTCTATTCCTTCCTTAAGTAAATAATTATGCAAATTTGGTGAGAACCCTTACGAGCCCTTCACCGATGGAAGTTCCGATACTAACCGGAGACTCGCGTTAATCCCTTCAAGTTGGTAGTGGGGCCGCAGATAAAAACGCGCGTTGTAATAACCAGGTCGGCCTTCAACGCTGTCGACTTCTACTTCGGCCATCGCCAGTGGACGTTTGGCTTTTTGCTTGTCAGTTGCCATTGCCGTATTCGCCAGCACGTATCGGTTGATCCACTCGCTTAGCCATATCTGCATATCGCCACGTTCTTTGAACGTGCCGATCTTGTCACGTGCGATTGCCTTCAGGTAGTGGGCAAAGCGGCAGACAGGGAACAGATAAGGCAGGTTGGCCGATAGTCGTTCATTAGCCTGTGCGTCCGGGTCGACCAGACGGCCTGCACGGGCTTCGTCGTCTTGCAGGGAATGGGCGCCGATAAAGGCAGCCAAATCCGTGTTTTTGCGATGCAGGATCGGCATCAGACCCAGCTTGGCCAACTCGGCCTCGCGGCGATCATCAATGGCGATTTCGGTTGGGCATTTCATTGCCACCGAACCATCATCTGTTGGAAAGGTGTGCACCGGTAAATTGGTCACCGTGCCGCCTGATTCAACGCCCCTGATTTGTGTACCCCAGCCATATAGTTTGTGGCTGCGGTTGATGTTAACGCCCATCGCAAAGGCCGCATTCATCCACGTATACCGGTTATGATCACCCGCAACGTCTTCCTCATAGTCAAAGCCTTTGACCGGTACTGTTTCCGCACCATATGGCAAACGCGCCAGAACGCGTGGCATGGTCAGGCCAATATAACGCGCGTCTTCGCTTTCCCGTAGGCTCTGCCATGAGGCGTAATCAGGCGACGATACAATCTGTTCCAGATCTTGCGGATTGGGCAGTTCCTGCCAGCTATCCATACGGAACAATTGCGGCGCCGCGGCTGCAATGAACGGCGCATGGGCCGAGGCACAAATGCCCGACAGGTTTTTCAATAACCCAACATCACGCGGATGTTGCGAAAACTCATAAGCACCGACAATTGCGCCAAATGGCTCACCACCAAACATCGAATATTCATCGGAATATATTTTCTTGAAGGCGCCGGACTGATCCCACATCTGGCCCTCGTAATCCTCCAGATGATCCGCCAACTCGTCCTTGGTGATATTCATCACCCGGATTTTCAGCTTTTGGTCGGTTTCGGTATTGTTGACCAGATAGTGTAACCCGCGCCAAGTACCTTCCATTTCGCGCACTTCGGGGCAATGCATGATTTCATCCATTTGCGTAGACATCATGCTGTCGATGCCGGCGATCAGAGATTTGATTGACTTGACCGCATTCCCCGAAATCGTTGCCGAACCGGCCTTTTCAGTGGCCGCAAGCGCAAGGTTCTGCACCAAAGATTGCAGTTTCTCGCTTTGCGATTCCTTGACCCGAAAGTCTTTTTCCAGCAGCGCGCTGAATTCACCTAGGTCTAATGCTTCTGCTTCGGCACCACCTGCGTCTTTTTCTTTTGCTTCAGCCATAATTATTCCTCCTCTGCGCCAGCGGATTTCATTGCTTCTTCGGCGGCTTGTGCCAGAAGCGGTTCATTGGACAACAGTTGGGCCACACGTTTTTCCGCGTCTATTTTGCCGTCCATATAACCCAGCAACTCTTCCAGTTGACGACGAGTTTTCAGCAGTTCGGCCATTGCCGGTACCTGCTCAGCCACTTTATCTGGGGAAAAATCGCCCATGTTCTTGAACGAGACATCTATGAATATCTCTTCGTCCGCTTCTTCACCTTCTTTGGTCGGCAACTTGTTTGGAACACGTGCTTTTATGCGTGGTGCCAACGCACCCATGAATTTATTAAATCGCCCGGCATCGGTTTCGACAAACGCGCGGTCGACAACGGGTTTCTGGGCTTCTTTGGTTTCAGATGCCCCTGCCAGATCTGCCATAACGCCCATCACAAATGGCAACTCAATTGTTGTCGGGCTTCCGTAATGTTCAACGTCATAGGCAATTTGCACACGCGGTGCGCGATTGCGTTCGATGACCTTTTGTTTGCTATCACTCATTGAATTGGCCTTTCCTGTTAAATTCTTTTAATTCACTTTCCTTTGTCATTCACACCCGCAGCGTTGCGGAATTCTTTCATGCCGCTTGGCGCGACCTCGTTCATCAGCTCCATAAAATCCATTGGCACCATGCGCCGCATGCGGCGTGCTAAATGCGGGATTGGGCTTGAGGGTTCGGTGCGCTCGTAAAACGCAATAATCATATCCAGATATTTCTCGACATCTTTGCGCGTTGATATCGTGCCCGGTGCGGAACGTGATCCTTTGGCAACGGCATCTTTTGAAGGGGTTATTTCGATCGGTGTGGTTTCTGTCTCCATCTCCTCGTCTCCGTTCTCTGAAACGGCAAGCGTCAATGCCACCCGATCTAAAAACTGCGCCAGCGCATTGAATTTAACGCCTGCACCATTCCCGCCCAGTTTTTCCGACAATTTTGATTCAAGTGCCGTTAATGCGGCCACGCAATCAGTGACGCCCTTGCGCAATGCCTCCATTTCCTCGGCCTGCTCCGAGGCATAAGCACGGCACGAAGCCTTAACACGGCTTACCAACTCACCATGCTCAGCACTTTGGGCTTCTTGTTCTGCCTGACCTAGCCCAGACGGGCCTTCGCGCAGAACTTGATCTGCATTCATTGTGCCACGTGCCAAATCTTGGCCAGTTACCGGACCAAGACCGCGCAGGGTAAAAACGGGCAAATATTCCATATCGCCCAGCAGGCCGGTTTCATCATTCTCCAACTGCATCAATGCATTTGTGCGGCGAAGTGCAGATTCTTTTGGGGTAGGGCGGTCTCGTAATGTTGGGTGCAACGTTTCCCAAAACGCGTCAATCAGCTGGGTCATCGTGTCCAAACCTTTGGCAAGCCCCGCAAATTGGTCGGTGTGATACAAAGACCGCGTAACGATCACCAGCAGACGTAAATCCTGTCCTTCGGCGGCAAGCTCGATTGACTTTGTCTGGACGTCATCCCAATCGACCGATGTCGAAACATCGGGGCTGGTCTCATCGGACGCAGTTCGATTCTCTTTCGCGGCAGGTGCTATCAAGCGTTCGATAGCATGGAACCGTGCGTCATTTCTAAGGTCGACTCCGGATGGGATGCCATTTTCCACCGGAGCAAGGAAGTGATGTAATTCCACCTTCGCCCCACAATCATTATGCAGATATAAAAAACAAGTATAAAACGGATATTTAAGTTACTTAACGTAAACCACTGTCGCAAATAACAACGATTCGTGCAACGTAGGGAAATCCTTACCTTCTTGCGTCAATAATCCGCGTAGCAAGGCCAACAATTTCTCCTTGTCCGTTTTGCAATACATCACTTAGGGCCTGAGCCACCGAAGCGACGCTTTCTGTTCCCGGTCGGCGGGTGTCAAACAGGGGTTCCTTTGACAGGATGGCAACAATTTCGCTTTTGCCAAAATCCTCCTCGGAAACCAGAAATGCGCGCAAATTCTGATCGGCACGAAATGCGGCAACCGAATGTAACACCCGAATGCGACGCACCCCCCCTTCAACTGTTCCAAGATTGCCCAGCGAATGTTCGGTCGCATTGATATTTGGCAAGATGTGATAAACCTCGCCATCGGTGTCGATGATCATAACCCATAGCGAGCCTTCCGAAATGTTTGACGGCATCTGCACCTCGACAATCGGATTTTGTCCTACGGTGAAAACGCCTGACAAGTTTGGCGCACCTGTATCCCCGTCACCCAGCCAGATCGAGATGTTTTGCGTTGGAACTGTTGGCAACACATTGCGAATTTTGCAAATCTCATCATTCAAGGAATTGGTATCAAACCTCAGCTTTCGGTCCCCAATCACCGGAGTTAATATCTGTTCGATGCTTTTGGTGTCCTGCAAAGACATTACATTTCCGGTAATAACAACAGTATCTGACAGGGAATACTCGGCCTCAATGCCTGCTGCTTGCACAAGTGGGCCGCATGTTTTCAAACTGTCCAGCGCTGGCTGAATGTTGGTAGCCAGCAGGTTCTCCGGACCGGCGGCCACATCAGTGAAAATGTCATATCCGGCATTGGCCGCCCAGCTTTTCAAAGCAACCGCAACTGTGTTTCGTGCGGCAATATCTGGGGCCAAACCGGTAATCGTAACGCGCGTATCATTAACCTCAATTTGCCAGCTTATTAATGGCTTTAGAAGGTGTAGCGCACCCTGCATATGCTTGGGCCAATCTATCGATGGCATACCCGTTGCCAATGATATGGTAGAAGAAGCAGGATCAGCCCCAGTTGCCGTGCGATATGCACCACGCAACACAGCCTCGGCTTCGGTGTTTGGGGCATTGGCAGTTAGGGTGCGTTCGCCAGCCGGATCAAATGCAGCCGACAATCGATAGGGCGCAGCCACTGGCAACGGCTCTTTGATGTAATCGTCCAGAAGACCGGAAAAATACAAACCAGCAACTGCGCTTACGATAACCAGCACACCGAAAAATTTGCGTAGAGTGCGTCCCGCCCCGCCCGTCCTGTCTTTGCGTTTCCTGGCCGCGGCTGGTCGTGATTGACGATCTAGCGGCTTTAGGTCCTGCCCAATCCGGTCCAATAGCGTTTGTGCGTTTGCGGGCCGGTCACTTATTTCGGGGGCAGACATCCAGTCAATCAACCCCTTTAGTGGCTCTGGCACATCCGAGGTATCCAATGGAACCTGCTTGCGGCGTACGATCTCGCCCGGGGTTGCACCAGGGAAAGGAATCTCGCCGCGATACGCGGCCAATAACAACGCGCCCAAAGAATATATATCGGATCGTTCTTCAGCGTGCCCGTCCAATTGCTCGGGGGCAGCATATTCGTATTTTCCGGCAAATTCATTGCCAACGATTGTCCGTGCACCGGTTGTGGTGTCTTTGGCGATGCCAAAATCAATGATCACTGCGGCCTCGGGGGTGCCACCACGCAGGATGATATTATCGGGCGATAAATCACGATGGACAATGCTGCTTGCGTGGGTTGCGACCAGTCCCTCGGTCACGCGATGCGCAATGATAAACAGCTCTTTTGCATCAACGCGACGCGATACCATCAGGTCATTCAACGAAGGTCCGTCAATGAAGTCCATTACCAGAAATACGTGCCCCTCGTCGGTGCGGGAACACTCGGAATACCGCACCACAGAGTCGCTGATGATGCTACGCATTTGTTCCTCGCGCTTCATCAGTTCAATGTAGTCTGATCGGCCGGAAAACTGCGCGTTCAGGGCCTTGATCGCAACAACCCGGCCGACAATCTGATTGCGGGCCCGATACACTTCTCCTGTGCCTCCACGCCCCAGGATTCCCTCGATCTCGTAGGTGTTATTCAAAATCTGACCGCGCTGGAAAATATCTGACTGCATTGGGTCGATCATGGCAGGCACTCCGGTGGAAACACGCGCATCAAGCGCAAAAAACTCGCATTTTATATAAATTAAGAATACGCTGACCTTACGGAAGTTCACCCAAGCATTTCAACAGTGAACCTCTTCAAAATTGAATTTAGCAAAAGGGGGCACATATTATGGCCCAACGTGGTTCACAGGAAACTGTAAAACGAAAAGAGCTTGTAAGCAAGCTTAACCCATTGTGCTTAAAGGCATTTTCATCTGCCGCCCAACAGGCAAAATCGCGCGGAAACCCCTATGTGGAATTGATACATTTTGTAACTGAACTGCTGCGAAGCGAGCATTCTGATTTTGAGATTCTAGCGCTTTCTGCCGGAATAGATTTAGATAAACTTGATTCTGATCTGGCACGGGCGACTGATGCCTTGCCGCATGGCGCATCATCAGTCGAGGAGTTTTCAGACCATATTTTTCGGGCCATCCAAGAGGCCTGGAATTTTGGGTCGCTTGAATTTGGCGATGAAGCTGTGCGGTCTGCCTATCTGTTGCTTGGTGCACTTCAGGTGCCGGTACTGGAAGGGTTACTGTATAAGATCAGTCTTGAGTTTGACAAGATTGACGCAGCCGCAATGGCGTCACAACTAGATGAACTGCTGGTTGATTCTGTCGAAGGATTAAGTGACGGGGCAAAGCCGGTTGAGAAAAAGAAACCGGGTGGCCAATCGGCGCTGGATCAATTTGCAACCAACCTGACAGAACGTGCACGCGCAGGCGAAATTGATCCGGTTGTCGGGCGCGATATGGAGATCCGGCAAATCATTGATATCCTGATGCGCCGCCGCCAGAACAACCCGATTTTGACGGGCGAGGCTGGTGTTGGCAAAACGGCAGTGATCGAAGGGTTTGCGCAGCGTTTGGCGCGCGGCGATGTTCCACCACAACTGCGTGCGGTCGAGTTACACATGCTGGACATCGGTTTGATGCAGGCCGGAGCCTCGGTAAAGGGCGAGTTTGAAAAGCGTCTAAAATCGGTGATTGAAGAGGTGAAAAGTTCGGACGTTCCAATTATCCTGTTTATTGACGAGGCCCATACGTTGATCGGGGCTGGTGGTGCTGCGGGAACAGGGGATGCGGCCAATTTGCTAAAACCACCACTGGCGCGTGGCGAGTTACGCACAGTCGCCGCAACCACATGGTCCGAGTATAAAGAACACATCGAAAAAGATCCGGCCCTGACCCGCCGGTTTCAGGTGGTAAAAATTGAGGAACCCTCGGAAGAAGCCGCCGTCCGCATGTGCCGCGGTGTGGCGGGCGTGTTGGAAAAACACCATCTGGTGGAAATTCTGGACGAAGCAATCGAGGCCTCTGTTGGACTGTCGCATCGTTATATTCCGTCGCGCCAGTTGCCAGACAAAGCAATCAGCCTACTAGATACAGCCTGTGCCCGTGTCGCAGTTTCCCAACATGCGACGCCAGCACAGGTCGAGGATATCGAGCGCCGCCAAGCCTCGCTTGAAATCGAAAAACGCATCGCTGAGCGCGAAGAGGCTATCGGCATTGATGTCACCGAACGGATGGAAAAGATTACTGCCGATCTGGCGCAAGCCGAAGCAGATATGGCTGTTGCAAGCAAGCGATGGGAGGTCGAAAAAGGGCTGGTTGAGGAAATACTGGAATTACGTGCCCAATTGCGCGGGGCGGGGCAGCCGCTTGACGATACTGGCGAGATCGGTGAAACGCCATCCGAGGAGGAGGAAGTTGAGGCAGATGAAGAGTTGCCCAAGCCTGCCGCCTTGTCCGACGAGGATAGGGACGAGAAGCTCGAACTTCTGCGCGCCAAAAACACCGAATTGGCCGAAGCCCAAGGTGAAAAACCTTTGATCCTGCCGTCGGTTGATCGAAATGCTGTGGCGGCAGTCGTGCAAGACTGGACAGGTATCCCCACGGGTCGGATGCTGGCCAGTCAAACCGAACGCGCCTTGCAATTGGCGGGCATTTTATCGGAACGTGTAGTCGGGCAGGACCATGCGATGGAAATGATCTCGAACCGGATACAAACCTCTTATGCCGGTTTGGGTGCGCCGGAAAAGCCAATCGGCGTATTTATGCTGTGTGGGCCAAGCGGTGTGGGCAAAACCGAAACTGCATTGGCGCTGGCCGAAACGTTGTATGGTGGCGAACAAAACCTGATTTCGATTAACATGAGCGAGTTTCAAGAGGCGCATACCGTATCGACCCTGAAAGGTGCGCCCCCCGGTTATGTGGGGTATGGTAAGGGCGGTATCCTGACCGAAGCGGTGCGGCGTCGCCCATACTCTGTGGTATTGTTGGACGAGGTGGAAAAAGCCCACCCCGACGTGCATGAAATTTTCTTTCAGGTGTTCGACAAGGGCATGATGGACGACAGTGAAGGCCGCCGGATAGATTTCAAGAACACGCTGATATTGCTAACCTCGAATGTTGGTTCAGATGAAATTATGGCGATGACTGATGATGGAAAGAAAAAGGTCGATCTGGATGAGCTGACCTCGGCCTTGCGCGCGCCCTTGTTAAAGGAATTTCCGGCGGCGCTGTTGGGGCGTGTTGTGACGATCCCCTATTATCCACTGTCTGACGAAATGATCGAGGCAATCGCTGGCCACAAACTGCGCTCAATCGCGGCGCGTTTGCTGGACGGACATGATGCGGAATTGGTAATTGGCGACGGCACAATGGACCTGATCAAGGCACGCTGCACCGAGATTGAAAGCGGCGGACGGATGATTGATGCAATTCTGACCAATACGCTGTTGCCAGAACTTAGCCGACAGGTGTTGAACCGCACGCTGGAGGGCGAAGTACTATCCAAAGTGATCGTGACCGGCAGTGACGCGGGCTTTGGCTATAGCTTTGAGTAGATGTTAGCCAGATAGCCGCGTCAGTTCGGCAGAAAGTGCGCGCGCGTCAGCAATGGCACGGCGCAAGGCGGCGGCGTTTTGCGGGTTGGCGCTGATCACTTCCTGCACGTCACGCTCAGATGCGGCGGTTAGTTTCACCCCGTTGGCCCGCAGCGCAGCACGCTTCTGGATGATCTCGGTTTTCAGGTTACTGTGCTGCCCGCGCAAGGCTGCAAGCTGGCCAGTCAATTTGGCATTGCGGACTTCAGCATTGGCCAGATTTCCCTCGCGCTCGTCCACACGCGCCTGATAGCCGCCACCAGCCAAACCATTCACGCCGTTAAAGAACCCCCCGTCAGCAGGGTCTTCCGATGTTGCGCAGGCTGAAAGCAACAGTGTTATTGCTACGAGGGGTTTTGATATTGAAATTGGGTTTTTCATTTTTCTAAATCTCGTTTGCGAGGCTACTGGCGATCGTTCGCATAGTTGAAATTCGTTGGGAAAGGGCAGCGATGCCCGGATCAATGCCGGCCAGTTGCCCTTCAACCTGAAGCACCGATCTGGAAGCGCTAAATTCACGACGCCAACCTTCGGCCCCGTCTATAGCACGTTCCATATTTTGCAAATTCCCTTGCGCTTCGGTAACCTCACGCGCCAGTGCGGTATTGTTTCCGGTTGTTTTCCGGATGGCTGCCAGCTCTGAACGCTGTTGTGCCAGAACGACACGCATTGTTGCGATTGCGGCCTCCAATTCCTTGTTTGCGGTTTCAACGTCATCGCGTGCCTTTTCCAAACGTCTCTCTTTGTTGGCATAGCGCTTCTGAAGGAAGGCAACGTAAGTGCCCGCCACCGCCCCAAGCGGCACTCCGATTAGAAGCAAACCACCAGGTTTTAACGATTTTCCGCCACCGATGAATGTGACCGTCACGCCTACGGCAATCCCTTGCGCCACCGTCTTTTGAAACGCTTTTGCCTGTTTTGCCAAATCACGCTCGGCCTTAGATGTGCCGGATCGTGCTTGTGTAACCGGTACCTGCGTTGACGGGGAATCGCAGGCCGCAACACCAAGCGCGGACGCTAGAATAATTATGCCTCTGGTAGGAAATCTAATAACCATGAATAACTTCCTTTCTTCTCGGATGAATTAATTTCAGCAACATGATCTAAAAAAACCGCCGCGTCCTGCCCCAAATTTGTTGACTGGCCCGCGGATGATGTCAGCCCGATCATAGCATAATCCAGATACGGTGCAAAATGCGTACCAGCACGTTCCAGAAGGCGCGTGTAAAATGATCTGTTTTTATCAAGCCTGACCAACACAGTTTCACGCGCATCATTGATGGCGGCAATATCCGCTTTCGCGTCAGGAAGAAGTGCTGCAGCTTCTGTATTTTGTTGTGCCATTTCCTCTAATTGGGCAACGGCACCTTTTGCAATATCCAATGTCTTCTCGATGCCGGACAATGCCGTTAAATCGGTGCGGATACGTTGTGCTGTTTGGGCTGCCAGTATCACCGTCAGTTGTGCCGCATCTCTGTAGACCGCATCGGGCGTGACCACTTTGCCATCAGTATCTGAAAATGCGCTATAGCGCACCAACGCATCAGACAAGGCTGCGTCCGAAGTGCCCCGTGTTCCACCCTCTGCTAGAAATCCAAGCAAGGTCAACCCAGCAACGATTCTAGGCCGATCGGTGCCAGTCACTTGATACCGAATATTTTCTTGTGCGCCATTTGTTACCGGTCCCCTGTCGCGGATGCGCGTTACCCGATCTTGGGCGATTGTTGCAAACATGCTGTCTGGAAACTGGACCAAAAAACCTTTGTACCCAGCAACAGTTGCCAACCGCCCAGCTTC
Source organism: Profundibacter sp. (assembly GCF_056498605.1). Taxonomy (NCBI): domain Bacteria; kingdom Pseudomonadati; phylum Pseudomonadota; class Alphaproteobacteria; order Rhodobacterales; family Paracoccaceae; genus Profundibacter; species Profundibacter sp. The sequence continues at coordinate 60,117 of NZ_JBSMEZ010000025.1, read as the reverse complement.
TTCCCAAGCTGCAATTTCATTTTTCAGGCTGGCCTGGTTTATGCGAACAATCGATGCCGGATTAAAGAAATACTCTCCCACCACGGCCTCTTCGACCCAAGGAATCTGTGCGCCGTCACTATCCCGCAGAACCTGTTGGCGAACACGCCCGAACATCAGTCGCGCCTCTACCCCCGGGGTTGCAATATTATCTGCCAAGGCGCGGGTAAAGGTGCTGTTTGTGCCTTTGCCATCATAGGCGACATTGCCAGGATCTGTTGCATAAGCAATCAACAACCCCGCCCCCCCCTGGGATCGTGCCAACCCTTTTTCGGTCATGCCCGCGGCTGAAAAAGGATTGTTGCGACAAGCGTCCAGAATGATTACCCCCAGATTGGGTTTGGCACGGGAAAACCGGTCTCTCAACTGGGACATGGTAATGGATCTTCGTTTTACTTCGGTCAAATCCAGAACGCTGAAATCAGCAGCAAGCAGGTAGTTTTCCCCATCAATCTGCACTCCATGGCCAGCAAAAAACACCAGCCCAATATCCGCTTCACGCATCTCCTTCTCAAAGGTTTCCAATGTCGCGTTCAATCGGGCCAGGCCCATATTTTCGGCACGGGTCACCCGAAAGCCCAATTTGGTTAGTGCCACATCAAGAGTCGCAACATCATTTATCGGATTATCCAAAGCTAGTGACGGGGCACCATAGGTGTCATTGCCAATTAGCAAAGCAACGCGATCCGACGTGGCAAATGCAGGGCCGGTCAAAATAAAAAGTATGAAAATATATCGTATCAAGACCACCGATAGAATCCTTTTCGCGGCCCAAAGAGAAAACTCAACATACCACGAAAAGGATCATTGGCATAGGGGCAGCCTTATCCAAGACTGGACCAAACCTAGTTTTTACGCGTCTCTTGCATTCAGTCTAGACGCCAATTTTTTAACTTACCTTTCTCGCGACGTGGCAGCGAGACCGCAAATGCGAATTTACAATCAAACACGCTATGGCAGCGAATTTACGGTGGGCATGGGAAATCCGGACGCGAGTTTGTATCACTTGTGATCAAGGGGATCTTTGATTTTCCTGATAATTCGCAACAGGAACCCGTGCCAAGCGAGGTCCAGAAACCATTGGTTATGGCGGACGAATTCACGGGTGAACCAGGATATTCTGCAACCCGTTGGGAAGGCGATATCGCCTTTCCTAAAAAGGCCTGTGACATAGTTTCAAATGGATGCACATATGCCCCGAAGGCAAGCCCGTCAAAACTGTGCGCGTTGGGTTAAAGGTTGGCTGCTGGTCCAAGATGTTTGATGTGTTCGGGTGTTGTCAGATGATTTCTCTCAGATCCGGAACGACCATCAGTTCAGATTGATCGAGCCGCCGCGGATGCGGTTGGCCGCCGACGCATGGCTGACCAGATAGGTGCCGCGGATGGTGATGTGTCCGTCCTTTTTCATCACGATCGAGGCTTTGCCAACCCGCAGTTCGATTTGTTCCTTCGCGGTCACGCTTACCCGTTCGCCGTCACGGATTACAGCAGGGTTCGGAGTGTCACGGGCGAGATCAACGATTTTGCCAATGATAAGCGGGCGGGAAAAGTCGCCATCTTCAAACAGCAGCGCCACCTCGGCACCGACATCATTTGCACTAAGGCCGGTCAAGCTACGTGCAGCTACAGCGTGATCTTTGGGGTTACCAGCATATACCACCAGCGGTTTGTCATTCTCAAACCCCAGCATCACACCAATGACTACGCCATCTATTTGTTCTTTTATATCCATACCGTGACAATCACTTTCGATTGGGCAGAAGTATCGCATATTTTGAGCGTAATACCAATATGCGAGATATCGTGACCACAAACCCACGCAAAACAACCCGTCTCAGTCTATACGAACGATGGTATCAATGCCATCTTGAGGGCCATCAACACAGGTAAAATGCAGTGAGTGGTATCCGTCTAAAATCAAGCGCCATTTTTGTCAAAATTCGGTTCCCTAGAGGGACTGTGATCATGGAAAGGTCGGCAAATAAGGCTACGCGCCTATACGTCCTCCTCAATGCTGCACCGCCCGCACCAGATACCCGTCCACTGTTTCCTCGCCCAGCGCCTTTAGCGCCTCCAGCCGGTGTAACCCTTCGATCAGCACATAACCATCCTTGCTTTTGCGCACACGGATTGGCGTGGTCTGGCCCTCTTCCAATATACTTTCGGCAATTTCCTGCACCTTGGCGTCCTCCAGTGTTTTGGCGCGCTTTACAGGCACGCGGACCAAAGCAATCGGGAAGGATTCTTTTACGAGCATATCAGGCCTCCTTTGGGTAATAGTTACCACATTTCCCACTTGCACAACCCCTAACATTGCTGAATGCTTCCCCTATGCGCACACCCGAATTTGAAGCCTACATCGCCCCCGCCCGCCTGTATCCGCAAATTTGGCGGCTGATCCTTGGGATCGTGTTAATCCTGTTCATCTATCTGGGGTTCATGGCGCTGGTGTTCTGGGGCGGGTTTGCTTATGCGACCCCGTTCAAATTCCTCAGCTGGGCCAATGCGGTGATGACCACACAGGGGGCGGTGCCGACCCTGATCATGCTGTTCACCTTCATCGGCATGGCGCTGGGGCCGATCATCGCCGCACCTGCCTGCCACATGCGCGGGCCGGGCACGTTGTTCGGGCCGTTATCAACAACATTGCGCGGGTTTTTCACGACAGTGATCATCGTTCTGCTGGTCTATGCTGTTTACAGCGCGGTCACATTTTACATTGAACCGCCCCTATCCAATCTACCGCTGAACGAATGGCTAAAATACCTGCCCTACGCCCTGCCGCTGATCCTGATCCAGACCAGCGCCGAGGAGTTGATCTTTCGCGGCTATTTACAACAACAGCTCGCCGCCCGTTTTAATTCGCGCCTGATCTGGATGGTGCTACCATCCCTGCTGTTTGCCTCGCTGCACTACGATAAATCGCTGGAGGGCAACCTGTGGATGGTGTTGGTCGTAACCTTTACCATCGCCATGATCGCAGCGGATCTGACCGAAAAAACCGGCAGCCTCGGGGCGGCCATTGGCTTGCATTTCACCAACAACATCTTTGCAATGTTGATCATTTCAGTGCAAGACACGATCAATGGACTAGCGTTATATGTGACCCCATACAGTAAATCCGATATATCTGCCCTCCCGCTTGAACTGGGTATAAACCTGATCCTGCTGCTGGTGGTTTGGCGAATTTTGCGCATTGCCCTTGACCGTTGATTGCAATTTGACCAAACGCAGCTTATCTCGGATACGAACAAAACGCTTAAGGTGCTTGCCCGATGAACTGGATTTCCAATTACGTCCGCCCGACTATCAATTCGATTTTTTCGCGCCGTGAAACGCCGGACAACCTGTGGACCAAATGCCCTGAGTGCAACACCATGCTGTTTCACCGTGAATTGGTCGAGCACATGAACGTGTGTAACGAATGTGGCCACCATATGCGCATCACCCCGCGCGAACGGTTTGCGGCCCTGTTTGACGGTGGTATTTTCGCGGAAATCGACGTACCCGAAGTGGCGCTGGACCCTCTGACATTCAAGGACCAGAAAAAATACCCCGAACGGATAAAAATCGCCCAGAAAAACACCGGTGAAAAAGACGCCATTCTGGTGGTTGAAGGCGAGATTGGCCGCACGCCGATTGTTGCCGCCGCACAGGATTTTTCCTTTATGGGCGGATCAATGGGAATGTATGTCGGTAACGCCATTCTTGCGGCGGCAGAACGCGCGGTGAAGCTGAAACGCCCATTTGTGCTGTTTTCCGCAGCCGGTGGCGCGCGGATGCAGGAAGGTATCCTATCGCTGATGCAAATGCCCCGCACCACGGTTGCAGTTCAGATGCTAAAAGAGGCAGGCCTGCCTTATATCGTCGTTCTGACCCACCCGACAACCGGCGGCGTCACCGCGTCCTATGCCATGTTGGGCGATGTGCAAATCGCCGAACCGAATGCGTTGATCGGATTTGCGGGTAGCCGCGTGATCGAACAAACCATCGGTGAAAAGCTGCCCGAAGGGTTCCAGCGGTCCGAATACCTGCTGGATCACGGCATGCTGGACCGTGTAACCCACCGCAAGGACATCCGGAACGAACTGATCACCATCATCCGCATATTGATGGGCCTGACACCGCCTGTGATGGGCGATTTGCCCGCACCCGATAAGGCATCCGCGAAAAAGGCTGACAAGCCTGATGAGCAGGCGGATAAAAAAGCAGCGGCAAAGTGAACGCGCCGACCTCTGACGCCATCCTTGCGCGGATGATGTCGCTGCATCCCAAAATCATTGATCTGACGCTGGATCGTGTCCACGCATTGCTGACCGCCCTCGACCATCCTGAACGCAAACTCCCGCCCGTGATCCATATCGCGGGCACCAACGGCAAGGGGTCAACCCAGGCGATGATCCACGCCGGGCTTGAGGGGGCAGGCAAAACTGTCCATGCCTATACCTCGCCGCATCTGGCACGGTTTCATGAACGCATTCTGCTGGCGGGCGAACATATATCCGAGCCCGCACTGACCGATCTGCTAAACCGTTGCTACAAAGCGAACAACGGCGAGACCATCACCTATTTCGAGATCACCACCATCGCCGGCATCCTTGCCTTCACCGAGGTTCCCGCCGATTACACCCTGCTCGAGGTCGGCCTTGGCGGATTGCTGGATGCAACCAACGTGGTGGACAAACCCGCCCTGACGGTGATCACGCCCGTGTCCATCGACCATACCCAGTTTCTGGGCGAAACCCTGCCTGAAATCGCGCGCGAAAAGGCGGGAATCATCAAACGCGGTGTGCCGTGCGTGGTTGGCCCACAACCGGATGAAGCGCTTGACGTGATCGAGGCCACCGCCAACCGGCTCGGTGCTCCGCTGCTCGCATATGGCCAGCATTGGCATGTTTCCGAGGAACGCGGGCGGCTAATCTATCAGGATGAAACCGGCCTTCTGGACCTGCCTTTGCCCGCCCTGATTGGCGCGCATCAGATCCAGAATGCAGGCATCGCGCTGGTTGCCCTGCGTCACCTCGGATTTGGCGAAACGGCCTGCGAGGCCGCCGTCACCAACGCCACATGGCCCGCCCGTCTGCAACATTTGCGCCACGGCCCGTTGATAGATGCGGCAGACACGGCGGAACTGTGGCTTGATGGCGGACACAACCCCGCCGCGGGTTTGGCACTGGCCGAGGCCTTGACCCGCCTGCCCAAACGCCCGCTGCACCTGATCTGCGGCATGCTGAACACCAAGGATGTCACGGGCTATTTGCGCCCCCTAGCCGCGATTGCCCAATCCCTGCACGCGGTTTCAATCCCGAACGAGGTAAACACCCTGCCCGCTGCCGATACAGCAAAAGCGGCCAGCGACGTCGGCATGGCGGCCTATGAGGCCGATAGCGTGATTGCCGCCATCCAGACCATCACTGGGTCCACCCCCAACGCCCGCATCCTGATTTGCGGGTCGCTCTATCTGGCAGGCGCGGTTTTGCGCGAAAACGGCTAGCAAACTGGCTGTGATCTGCCCACCCGAATAATCACGCCTTTTCCAAAGACGGTTATCAGGCTACATTACTCCGAACATAAAAACGAGCAGGTGTATTTGTGCATAGAATGTTGATTACTCTCGGCCTTGTTGCCGGTTTTCTGGCGGGCCCAAGCATGGCGAGTGAAACTGCGCCAGAAACATCGACTCGGCCAGCACAGCGGCCCGTTGCGACGACAACACCCCCATCCCCGATACGCCCGATCGCGCGACCACAGGAGGCAACATTGGTGGAAATTCAGATATCGACGTCGAACCACGGGTTTCAGCAATGGGTCAAGGGGTTCCGCAAACGTGCCTTGGCCAAAGGTATCAAAGGCGCTGTTTTTGATCAGGCGTTTCGCGGGGTGAAATATGACAAGGCGATCATCGCCAAGGACCGGAACCAGTCGGAGTTTACCAAACAGATATGGGATTATCTAGATAGTGCTGCCTCCCCCGTGCGGGTTAAAAACGGCCAAACGGCTTTGCGTAAATACAGCCGGATTCTGGACAAGATCGAAGCACGTTATGGCGTTGAAAAAGAAGTTGTCGCCGCCGTTTGGGGGCTGGAAAGTGCCTATGGTGCGCAACGTGGTGACATTGATATTATCGAAGCGCTGGCGACACTTTCCTTCGACGGGCGGCGCGGCAAATTTTTTGAAGCGCAGCTGATTGCGGCGCTCAAGATCATCCAGTCTGGCGATGTGAAACCGCGCGGGATGAAGGGATCCTGGGCCGGTGCCATGGGGCACACGCAATTTATCCCGACCAGCTATCTGGCCTATGCGCAGGATTTCAACGGCGACGGCAAACGCGATATCTGGTCGAATGACCCGACCGATGCGCTGGCCTCAACCGCCGCTTATCTGGCCAAATTCGGTTGGCGCAAAGGGCAGCCTTGGGGCGTCGAGGTGATCCTGCCTGCCAAGTTCAACTATGGTCTGGCCAGCCGGAAAATCCTGAAAAACCCCGGTGACTGGGCCGCATTGGGCGTGCGGGCTGCCAGTGGTGGTAATGTACCAAACCACGGTTCTGCCTCGATCCTGCTGCCTGCGGGCGCGACGGGTGCGGCGTTCATGATCTTTAACAATTTCGCGGTGATTGAACGTTACAACGTGGCCGATGCCTATGTGATCGGGGTTGGGCATTTGTCCGATTTGCTGGTCGGCGGCCCGCCAATCAAGGCCAGCTGGCCGCGGGGATACGCGCCGCTATCGTTCAAGGAAAAGAAGGAAATGCAGCGCCGGATGATCCGTAAGGGGTTCGAGTTGGAAAAAGTTGACGGAATTATCGGGCCAAACACGATCAACGCGATCCGTGCCTATCAAACATCCGTCGGGGTAACGCCGGACGGGTTTCCGTCACAGAATCTGCTGAAACTGCTGCGCGGACGGTGAGGGTGTAAACCAAGGCTCCTACCTACATAGTTCATATTGGCCTAGGTAAAACTTCACAAACTCCCAAACCCCGCCAATCGGCGTGCCTGTCTGAACTTCCGCTCCGCCATAATCGGTCAATTCAAAAGGCACTATTTCAAGCCTGTAAAACCCTATGGGGCTTTCGCCGCAACGCGCTGTATCAAAAAGCATTTCCCATGGGTTGAAATAGGTCCAGATCAAGAACCCCAGGATCGCTATTATAAATATCAGGATGAGTTTCTTGAACATACTAAATCTATATCTTCCATCCTAAAGCGACGCAAACTTGTGTGGCAATCTTATTCCGGCCGCAGCTTGATCATCAGATACACATTGTTCGCCGCGAAATGCGCTGCCGTGCGGGTTTTTTCATTCAGCCGCTGGTTTAACCGGTAACGTTTGCGTTTGCTCATCACCGTCATCAGGGCGCGCTGAATAAACCAGCGGGTTTTGCGTTTCTTCTTGCCCAACTCACCATCAATTCGCGTTACGGCATGGCCGATGACGTTGAAAAACCCCTGCTCCAGATCGATTGAAGGCGCAACCGAGGCCGTGATGTCTTCTTCAGAAATGGTTTTAATCGGCATCGCCGCTAGCACCTTGCGAAACGCGCCGATGTGGTGGCCACCGCCAACGGTGGAGCCAACAACGTGGCCTTTGAAACCCTCAGAGCGGAAGCAGTCAGAAATGATGATTTCACCATCTTTGTCCAGATATCCCGCTGCCTTGCCCAACGCGATATCGGCAGGGATGTATTGAAAGCTCTCGGAAAACAGGCAGAGGTCGAATTTCTGATCCGTTTGCAAATCCTCGAACATACATTCATGCACGGTGGCGGCTGGCGCGTTGGCACGGCAACGCTTCGCAAGAAAGGCGCTTGGCACCACGATGTCGACGCTATGCCCCAGTTCCAGCAATTTACGCGCGGTTTCCCCCGCACCTCCGCCAATGTCCAGTATCCGCAACTTGCCCTTTGGCAGCAGTTTGAACAGCTTGGTGGTGTACGCAGACTGTGCGGCATTCAGATTACCAGCCGTCACATCCAGCCCGTCCCACAGACCATAGTGCAGGTTCTCAGCACCAGTCAGCCATTTGGTAAAGGACAGGCCAACATCGAGACCGATTGCGCGAGTATCTATTTTTTCTCTCATTGGCACGGATTAGCGAATGGGGGCGGATATGAAAAGGATTATCTGGATTGCGGCTCGCAAACCCCGCCGCGCAGACATTGTAATACCCTGCGGGTCTGATCCTTGGTCGGGTTGTAAAACACATTGCCATAGCAGGGCCCGACTGACAGTTGATGGCCATACGGGGTGATTTCAAGGAATGTGATCATGGGTGTGTCCATCGCCACAGCCCCGCACCACGGGCCAGCACAGACAGCACTAACCGCAACAGTTATCTCAATCGGCCTGTCAAAACCGGCACGGGTGCCCTGATCGCCAACAAACGTTGCGGTAAAATTTTCGCCACGATTCCCCAAACTCCCTTGGGGCTTTGGCCCAAGAACCACATTACGCTTATTGGTCAGACTGCCCGAAACGAGGATGTATTGTTCTTTAGCTTCGCTAAACCCTTTATAGCTGCCCTCGATTGTTGACCTGACACAGGACAAGGCAACAGCGTGGCTCGCCGTAAGAAGCACAAGGCTTACGGCCATAAGAATGCGCTTCATATCTTGCCCCTGAACTGATCAAACACCGCCGAATAAACCTCGCGTTTGAATGGCACGATAACACTCAGCAATTCGTCAGGTGCCATCCATGCCCAACGTGAAAATTCAGCATGTTCCAGTTCGATATTCACCTGATCATTCCGCCCGTGAAACCGCATCAAAAACCATTTCTGTTTCTGACCGCGATAGCGCCCTTTCCATAGTTTATGCAGCAATTCCGGCGGAAGATCATAGGTTATCCAGTCGCTGGTTTCGGCATCTACCGTTACCAGATCAGCAGTGACACCGGTTTCCTCGGTCAACTCGCGCAGGGCCGCATCACGCGGGGTTTCACCCTTATCAATTCCACCTTGAGGCATTTGCCATGCATCATTCGGGCTGTCGATGCGTTGGCCTGCAAACACCAGACCCACAGGGTTAACCAACACAATGCCCGCATTTGAACGATACGGAAGGGCTGCGATTTTTTCTGGCGTCATGATGTAATGCGGGCGGGCCCAAAAGCCCGCCCTGATCCTTTAGTTTTTCGGCGAAAGCGCTGACAGACCCTTTAGCAGATCAATCGCATAGGCCAGTTGCGCATCATCTTCGCGCAACTTGGCGGCCTCTTCGGCGATCGCGCGCTCTTCTTCGATCTGACGGCGCTCTTCTTCGGTGTAGCTGTCATTGCTAATAGAATCGCGCAGATCAGCTTCGGAACGGAACGCAGGCCGATCAGCATCGATCGCGTTCTCGTCAGGTTTGTGCCGTGGCTGTTCAACAATGATATCAGGCGACACGCCAAGCCCCTGAATAGAGCGCCCCGACGGGGTGTAATACCGCGCCGTGGTCAGGCGCATCGCGCCATCGCCCTTAACGGGCATGATGGTCTGAACCGACCCCTTGCCAAAACTTTTAGTGCCGACCACAACCGCGCGGCGGTGATCCTTTAGCGCACCAGCAACAATTTCGGACGCCGAGGCAGAGCCACCGTTGATCAGAACCACAACAGGTTTGCCATCAGCCAGGTCCCCCGGCGTGGCGTTAAATCGGTCACCATCTTCGGGGTTACGTCCACGGGTGGAAACGATTTCACCTGACTCAAGGAACGCATCCGAAACGCGGATCGCTTGGGTCAGCAGCCCGCCCGGATTGTTGCGTAGATCAACAACAAAACCGTTAACCTTATCCATGCCACCAGCTTCCTCGACCGCCTTTTCCAGACCGCTTTTCAGGTTCGGATAGGTTTGATCGTTAAAGGTGGTGATCCGCAGAACCACGGTTTCACCCTCGGTGCGGGTGCGAACGGCGGTCAGTTTAATCGTGTCACGAATGATCGAAATGTCAAACGGCTCATCCGTGCCTTCGCGCACCACGGTGATAATGATTTCCGAACCGATAGGCCCGCGCATCAATTCAACCGCTTCATTCAGGTCCAGCCCCAGCAGGCTCTCGCCATCGACTTGGGTGATAAAATCACCAGACTCGACACCGGCAGCATCCGCAGGGGTGCCATCCATTGGCGACACGACCTTAACAAAGCCGTCTTCCTGCGTCACCTCAATGCCCAGTCCACCGAATTCGCCACGGGTTTGCACCTGCATGTCGTCAAAGTCTTTGGGTGGCAGGTAGCTGGAGTGCGGATCAAGCGATGTCATCATCCCCTTGATCGCGGCCTCGATCAGATCGGCCTCGTCTACTTCGCTGACATATTGGGCGCGGATACGCTCGAACACATCGCCAAACAGATCAAGCTGTTGGTAAACCGACGTATTGCTTGCGTTTTCCTGTGCAATCAACGGGCCCGCGATTTGTGTGGTTGCCAGCACTCCGGCCAGTGTGCCACCAAGTGCCGCCATAACAAATTTCTTCATAGCATCCAATTCCTTGTTAGTCCGGTTTTTGCGCAAACCATTGTTCAGGGTCTATCGTTTCTTTGCCTTGTCTCAACTCTATATAGAGCGTTTCCGTGCGTTCGGAACCACCCTGTTGACCAGATAGCGACAAAAAATCGCTATTTTCAGGCGCATCCCCGCCCATCAGGCCCACAGGACCACCCGCGGGCAGAACCTCGCCGATTTCTCCGTACACACGGTTTAACCCCGTCAGAACCAAAAGGTAACCACTGGAAGGCTCCAGAATCATCACGTTTCCGTAGTCAAGCAACGGGCCGCGATAGCGAATTGTTGCGGGCCACGGGGTGGTGACGATGGAAAGCGGGCGGGTTGCCAGCAACAGGCCGGGGCGGCGCACGCCTGCCGCGTCGGCCTCGTTATAGCGCCGCAACAGGGTGCCGTTGACGGGCAGAGGCAGGGTGCCTTTGGCATCCTCGAAGTCGGGTAGGTCAATTTTCTGGCCTGTATCTTCGGTTATTTCGGCCAAACCGCTGGCGAACCCTTCCAGGGTTTCACTGCTATCCAACAGGTTTGCGGTTTTTACCGGATCCTCGGCAAACCGTTTTGGCAGATCGGTGCGGTCGGAAACCGCTTGCGACAGTCTCGTGCGCGCGTCCTGCACCCCACGCAGCCCGTCAACCAGTATCTGGGCCGAGCTTTGCTGAAGTGAATGCAGCAGCGCTACTTCTTCCAACTGCCCACGCAAGGTCTCGGCCTGTGCCTGAATTGCGGGGGTCACCTCGGACAGGATCATGCCAGACCGCGCAGTGCCAATCGGCCCTGATGGATGCAGTAACAGCAGGGGCACCGATGTGGCCTCCATGCTTTGCAATACCCCCAACAGGCGTGATACCTCATCCCGCTTGGCGTCAAGCTCCAGTTGCAGCGATTGTTCACGGATCGACGCACGGCGCATGCCTTCGCGCATCGCCACCAACCCCGCCTCATAGGCCTGAATGGTTTGGGTCAGGGCGGCCACACGGTCGCTGGCTTGCTCCGCATCACGCAGGGCAATCGCCGCCACGTTCAATTGCTGGGCCGCGCGTTTGGCCAAATGCGCGGGGTCGGTATCCGCCGCCAAAACAGGGGTGGTCAGCGCCAGCGCAAGTATCAATATGAGGCCATGCCAACTCATTTGTCGATCAAGCTTTCGCCGGTCATCTCATCAGGTAAAGGCAGGTTCATCAGGTCCAGCAGCGTCGGGGCAAGGTCAGATAGGCGACCTTGATGCAAATGCGCACCGTCTGGCCCGCCAACCATGATCACCGGCACCGGATTGGTGGTGTGGGCGGTGTGTGGCCCACCTGTTTCAGGGTCAATCATGGTTTCACAATTGCCATGATCCGCCGTGACAATCATCGCGCCGCCCGCTTTTTCCAATGCCGCCAACACACGGCCCAGCCCAAGGTCCACCGCCTCGCACGCCTTGATCGCTGCGGGGATGTTGCCAGTGTGGCCGACCATATCGGGGTTGGCGTAATTGGTGACGATCAGATCATACCCCTCCTCGATCGCCTGCACAAAATGGTCCGTCACTTCGGCGGCTGACATTTCCGGCTGCAAATCATAGGTCGCCACCTTGGGGCTTTGGGCCATATAACGGTCCTCGCCAACTTCCGGCGTTTCCTTGCCGCCGTTCAGGAAAAACGTCACATGCGGGTATTTCTCGGTTTCGGCCAGCCGGAACTGGCGCAACCCCTGTTTGGCCACCCATTCGCCCAACGTGTTGACCAGCGGTTTTTTGGGAAAAACCGTGGTCATATAGGCGTTGTGGGCGTCGGAATATTGCACCATGCCGAGCAACGCTGACAACTGCGGGCGCTTGCCGGTTTGGAAGCCGTCAAAATCAGGCTGGCCAATCGCGGCGAGTATCTCGCGGGCGCGGTCGGCGCGGAAGTTCAGGCAGAATATACCGTCGCCATCCTGCACACCCTTATAATCTGCAATCACCGTGGGTTTGATAAACTCGTCCGTAACATCGCGCGCATAAGATTGCGTGACAGCCTCCACAGCGCTGACAGCGTTCAACCCCTTACCGTTGATCATCGCGCCGTAAGCCAGCCCGACCCGCTCCCAACGGTTGTCCCGATCCATCGCGTAATAGCGCCCGATCACGGTGGCCACGCCTGCACCATCCGGCAGTCGCCTGACCAGATCAGCAATGAATTCAGCCGCCGATTTAGGCGGCACATCGCGCCCGTCGGTCATGGCATGGATCAGCACGGGCAGACCCGCATTGGTAATCACCTTGGCCGCTGCAACCACATGGTCGATATGCCCATGCACCCCGCCATCCGACACCAGCGCCATCAGATGGGCAGTGCCGTTTGCGGTTTTCACCTTGGCAATGAAATCCTGCAAGGTTGCGTTTGTGGCAAACGAGCCATCCTTGATCGCCAGATCAATCATCCCCAGATCCATCGGCACCACGCGCCCAGCGCCAATATTGGTATGCCCCACCTCGGAGTTGCCCATCTGCCCGCTGGGCAGCCCCACATCGGGGCCGTGGGTGATCAACTGGGATGACGGGCAATCGCGCAGGATACGGTCGAAATTCGGGGTGTTGGCCAATGCGGGGGCGTTGGCGGCGTCCGCCTCACGAATACCCCAGCCATCAAGGATGCACAAAACGACGGGTTTGGGTGTGGTCATTAGGAACTCCTGATGTGGTTAGTGGAGTTTTACGCCTCAAGGGAGGGGAGAGCAACAGGGTGAAGGGAAGACTATTTTTGCAAAAATGACAGCGCCCGGCTGGGTGGGCGCATGGTGGTGTGGGTTAGGTCATTTCTATGGTGTGAAAGAATTGAGAGATATCCTCTAAAATCAACGTTGCAAAAGCGCCCGCCATGAGGCGGTCGGGTGCTGTCATTTTTGCAAAATGACGGGTGCACAACTCAAAGCAGGCGCATAATCAAACCCGATGATACGGCCCGCCCGCCAATATCGTCGTTGCCCGATACAACTGCTCACTTAACATCACCCGCACCAGCATGTGGGGCCAGACCATTGCGCCAAATGACAGTTTGAAATCGGCGCGGTCCCGCAAGGTTTTGGCGATCCCGTCAGCACCACCAATCACAAACGCCAGATCGGATGTGCCCTGATCACGCCAGCCGCCCAGTTTGGTGGCAAAATCGGGCGAGGGCATCACGCGACCACGTTCGTCCAGCGCGCAAATCACCGCCCCCTTGGGAATAGCGCGTTCCAGCAGGGTTGCCTCGGCATCCATCCCGCCGCCCTTTTTATCCTCGACCTCGTGAACCGTCACAGGCCCAAGGCCCAAGCTGCGGCCCGTGCGCTCAAACCGTGTTAGGTAATCGTCCAGCAATTCACGCTCGGGGCCAACCCGCAGGCGGCTAACGGCGCAAATATGCACCCGCATCAGATGGAGTCAGCGGGGCGGCCGTCAACGTCAGTGGGCCGTATGCCCTGCCACAGTTTTTCCAGCTGGTAGAATTCGCGCACTTCGGGGCGGAACACATGCACAATCACGTCGCCCGCATCGATCAGCACCCAGTCGCCCTGATCCTTGCCCTCGATCTTTGGAAAAATCTCGAACTCGTGCTTCAACTGATCCGACAGCTTTTCCGCCATCGCGCTGACTTGACGCGAGGACCGGCCCGAACAGATCACCATATGATCCGCGATCTCGCTTTTGCCTTTCAGGCTGATGGCGATCACGTCTTCGGCTTTGCTGTCATCAAGCGAGGTAAGGATACGCTCAAGCAGTTCTTTGCTTGAAACCTGTTTAGATGTGCTGGACAAACCTGTCCTCCTTAGAAAAGCGCGGGGTGTAAACCATGAGTAGCATTGGAATCGTTAAATCTCAATGTGCGCTTATGGGGTGGCATCGGGGCGGGTTCAAGCATTGATTTCAGGCGGGCGTCGGCGGGGCCAATCTGTTGCATCATGGTAGAGCTGCCCGATTTGCAGGATACGTGCATCCGCCCCGCGTTGTCCGACCAGTTGCATCCCCATCGCCAAGCCCGCCGCGCCGAAACCTACGGGCACGTTCAATGCGGGCAGGCCAGTCAGGGATGCGGGCACCACGACTTCCATCCAGCGGTGATAGGTGTCCATGTCGCGGCCCATCACGGTTTTGGGCCAATGCCAGTCGGCATTGAACGGGAATATCTGGGCGGATGGTAGGGCCATAACGTCGACATCCGGCTGTGCGGCGAAGGCTGCAAACCATGTTGAGCGGATCACGCTGGCCTCATGCACCTGAACCGCGGACATGGCCAGCCCACGCTCGATCTCCCAGATCATTTCGGGTTTCAGCAGGTCGCGGGTTTTCGGATCGTGGTATAGCGGCGCCTGCTTTGCCGCGATATCCCAGCTGCGCAGAGTGGTCCATGACTGCCAAAGCTGTTCGGGGGCGATGGGTGGGGTGAAGGGTATCACCGTCGCACCCAAGTCGCGCAATTGCTCCAGCGCGACCTCGCACAGGTGCAGGATTTCGGAGTCCATCGGATAATATCCGCCCCAGTCGCCAACCCAGCCGATTGTCAGCCCTTTCAGGCTAGTCACATTCGGCAAGGGTATGTAGGCATCTGTGGAATGGGGCAGCCGCGCGTCGGGCACCCCGATCACTTGTAGCAACAGTTCCAGATCGCGGATGTTGCGGGCCATCGGGCCGCTAGTTGATAACTGATGCAGGAAATTTTCACCCGCAGGGTCATCGGGCACCAACCCGTAACTGGGCCGAAATCCGTAGACATTGTTCCACGCTGCCGGATTGCGCAGCGATCCCATCATATCAGAGCCATCCGCCAGCGGCAGCATCCCCGTGGCCAGCGCAACGGCAGCACCACCGCTGGAGCCACCCGCCGAAACACTTGTGTCATACGGATTACGCGTCACACCATAGACCGGATTATAACTGTGCGATCCCAGCCCGAATTCCGGCGTGTTGGTTTTGCCGATGATAATCGCCCCCGCCGCACGGATGCGCTGCACCATTAGGCTGTCAGCGTCAGGGATATTATCGGAGAAAACGGGCGATCCGTATGTGGTGCGAATACCCTTGGTCTCGGTCAGGTCTTTGATGGCGAAGGGCATACCATGCAACGGACCTTTGGGCGGGGCGGCATCGGCAGCTTTGGCCTCGGCCAGGATATCATCAACCGGACGCATCCCGACGATGGCGTTTACTGTTGGGTTGATGGCATCAATACGGGCAAGCGTATGTGTGACCAGTTCAACCGACGACATCTTTTTGTCCCGCAACGCGGCGATCAGATCAATCGCATCCTTCACTTCGGCTTATCCTCCAGCATCTTTATTTCACGCTGTGGGAACGGGATGGAGATATCGTTCTCCTGGAAAGTGTCCCACAGGGCCAAATACACATTGCCGCGAATGTTGGTCAAACCGTCTGTCGGATCAGTGATCCAGAACCGCAGGATGTAATCGACCGAGCTGTCGCCAAAACCAACAATGTGACAAACGGGTGGGCGCATGGTCAGCACCCGATCAACCGAGGCCGCCGCTGCACGGGCCAGTCCCCGCACCTTGTGCGGATCGTCACCGTAAGCCGTGCCAAAGAATATATCGAGCCGCACAAAATCATTGGTGTGGGACCAGTTAACCACTTGGTTGGTGATCAAATCCTCGTTCGGGATCAGGTATTCCTTACCGTCCCGCGTCACCACCGAGGCATAGCGTGCGCCCAGTGTGTTGATCCAGCCAAAGGTATCACCCAGCGAAATTACATCGCCCGGTTTGATCGACTTGTCCATCAGGATGATCACACCCGAAACAAGGTTCGACACCACCTTTTGCAACCCAAACCCAAGGCCGATACCGATGGCCCCCGACAAAACCGCAAGACCGGTCAGATCAAACCCTACGGCCTTTAGTCCGATGAAAAACGCGAACCCATACAGGGTGACCTGCATGAATTTCACCATCAACACCTGCATGGACGGCGATATTTCTTCGTTATTGCGGATACGTTTTGTTGTGCCTTTCGAGATCAGCCGCGCCAGCGAGAAGAAGATAGCCGTCACCACCAATGCCTTGATGATCATCAATATCGACAGGCGGAAATCCCCAAACTCTATCGCCATGTGGTCCAGCAATTGTTCGGTCGGCGCGATCAGCCCCATAAAATAGAGTGTGACATAGGTCCAGGCGCCCCACGTAACGATGCGGCGCAGGAACGAATTGTGAATGAACCGCGCAACGACCACCACCATCAGCCAAGCAAAGGCAATCGTGCCGACAATAGACAGCAGATAATAGCGCGAAGGAAACAGGTTCAACACTTCACTCTCGATCGCGATAACGACCCAGATCAGAACCACAAAAACAATCAACCGTATACGTTTGAGCAACAGCACAAAGATACGCAGCTGCCATTTAGGCCGCCCTGCCAGCCCGCGCATTCGTTCATGGATTTTTGGCCCGAAATACAGTTTCAACAGATACGCCACCACCAGCAGCGCAATCATAATGCCCATCTGGGTCAGGCGCGATGGCAGTAATAAGCTGCCGGAAAACGTAACCAGTTTATCAATCAGAACCTGTATCTGATTGCTTAAACTCTGGACTTCCTGAACTACGCTATTCTCCATATTTGCAGGTTTGCACAGTTATTACCGGTTAGACAATGGTCACGGCCCTTGCCCGCCCGCCTTGTGCGATGTATTCCCTCTGTATGACTCGTATTTTCGACATAGATGACCACGCCCGCCTGCCTTGGCGGTTCTATGGCCAAAGCCTTGGGATTAATTCAGACCTATAATTGGTCCGGCGCGACCGCGCTGCCTGTCATAATTCAATCATCCACATCTTGCGGGAAAGGAAACACCATGACCGCCCCGAACACTGGCCCCAAAACACTCTATGATAAAATCTGGGATGCCCACATCGCCCATGAGGCCGAAGACGGCACCACCCTGTTATATATCGACCGCCATCTGGTGCACGAGGTCACCAGTCCGCAAGCCTTTGAAGGTCTGCGCCTGTCTGGCCGCAAGGTGCACGCGCCCGATAAAACGATTGCTGTGCCAGACCATAACGTGCCCACCACGCTGGACCGCGCCAAGGGCATTGAAAACGAGGAAAGCCGCATTCAGGTCGAGGCGCTGGATAAAAACGCCCGCGAAACCGGCATCCATTACTATCCGGTTGATGATGTGCGCCAAGGCATCGTGCATATCGTCGGGCCTGAGCAGGGTTGGACCCTGCCCGGCATGACAGTGGTTTGCGGCGACAGCCACACAGCGACCCACGGCGCGTTTGGCGCATTGGCGCATGGCATCGGCACATCCGAAGTCGAACATGTTCTGGCGACGCAAACCCTGATCCAGCAGAAGTCCAAAAACATGAAAGTCGAGATCACCGGAAAACTGATGCCAGGTGTGACCGCCAAGGATATTACCTTGGCTGTGATTGGTGAAACTGGCACCGCTAGCGGCACCGGTTATGTGATTGAATATTGCGGCGAAGCGATCCGTGATCTGTCGATGGAAGGCCGGATGACGGTTTGTAACATGGCAATTGAAGGTGGCGCGCGTGCAGGGCTAATTGCACCGGATGAGACCACCTATGAATACGTAAAGGGCCGCCCCCACACCCCGAAAGGGGCGCAATGGGAAATGGCGTTGGCATGGTGGAAAACCCTGTTCACCGACGAGGGCGCACATTTCGACAAGGTGCTGGTGCTGAAAGGCGAAGACATCGCACCCGTGGTCACATGGGGCACCTCACCCGAAGACGTGCTGCCGATCACGGCATCAGTTCCTGCCCCATCCGATTTCAAAGACGGCAAAGTGGACGCCGCCGCACGGTCGATTGAATACATGGGCCTGACGGCAGGTCAGAAACTGACCGACATTAAAATCGACACCGTATTCATCGGGTCCTGCACCAACGGGCGGATCGAGGATTTACGTGCCGCGGCTAAAATCCTGAAAGGCAAGAAAGTCAAAGACGGGATGCGGGCGATGATCGTTCCGGGCTCCGGTCTGGTTCGGGCCCAAGCCGAAGAAGAAGGTCTGGACCAGATATTTCTGGATGCCGGATTTGAATGGCGGCTTGCGGGCTGTTCCATGTGTCTGGCGATGAATCCCGATCAGCTGGAACCGGGCGAGCGTTGTGCCTCGACCAGCAACCGCAATTTTGAAGGACGCCAAGGGCGTAACGGACGCACACATCTTCTGTCCCCCGCAATGGCCGCCGCAGCCGCAATCACCGGACATCTGACCGATGTTCGGGATATGATATAAGGAGAGCGATGATGGAAAAATTTGAAAAAATCACCGGCATCGCCGCCCCGATGCCCATGATCAACATCGATACCGATATGATCATCCCGAAACTATTTTTGAAAACCATCAAACGGTCGGGCCTTGGCGTGAACCTGTTTGACGAGATGCGCTATGATGATGACCGCAATGAGCGGCCCGACTTCATTCTGAACCAACCCGCCTATCGCAATGCTGAAATTCTGGTGGCGGGCGATAACTTTGGCTGTGGCTCGTCCCGTGAACATGCGCCTTGGGCGATCAAGGATTTCGGCATCACTTGTGTGATTGCGCCCAGCTTTGCCGACATCTTTTTCAACAACTGTTTCAAAAACGGCATCCTGCCGATTGCCCTGCCCCAAGAACAGGTGGACGTGTTGATGAAAGACGCCGAAAAAGGTGCCAACGCCCGCATGACAGTTGATCTGGAGCGCCAAGAAATCACCACTTCGGATGGGGATGTCATTAAATTCGATGTGGATTCCTTCAAAAAGCACTGTTTGCTGGAAGGATTGGACGACATCGGCCTGACAATGGAAAAATCCGACTCAATTTCCAATTTCGAAACAATGGCAGCCTCAGCCCGCCCTTGGGTCTAATTATTTAGGGGCTAAATATTTAACAACCACCACATATGGGGTCCGGCACATGCCGGGCCCCTTTTTGCTGCTAATTTGATGCAAAGTCGCACCAGTTCTTCCACGAAATCGCCTCAAACTTTTACTTATAGTTAACCATGACTTGTGCTGGAAAGTGAAAGAAGGCAAAAATTGGGCAAGATTGAGGCAATCCGCCATAATGTGCGGGAAAGATTTGGGAAAAGGGCGCGGCATCGTATCGCTTCCGACCGAATTAAGGGTAACAGAGCAGTGATTTCACAGCTTACAGGCGCCGTTGTGCGTGCATTGTTGATCGTGGTGTTGGTTGCAACGCCCTCTATGCTGTTGCCTGGCACAAACCCTGACTCGGTTCAAATCGTTTCACTTGTTGCACTTTTCGGTGCTCTTCTGACATTCATCGAATATTCTTCAAGCTATCCAAGCCTTGTCGAGTTTCGGGACGCACCACCCTTTAACCGGGTGCGCTTTGTGTCTCTTTTCACAACAGTTTTCTTGCTCTCGGCTATTTTCCGCGGGCAAACCGACCCAACGACCTTAACGCAGTTTATAGAGGCGACCGGGTCTTTGATCGGGCAGGCCATTGATTTTCCATTCAGCCCGGTGCGGTTGGTGGTGCTGATGCTGCCTGAAAACGCCAGCGTTGAAAACCTGATCCTTGTGCGCACAACGGCCGGAATCAGCTATCTGATTTCCTTGTTGACCTTGGCGGTGTTTGTTATTTTGCTGCGCCTGCAAGGCTGGCCATCACATAACAAACCGTTCAACGTCTGGGTAAACCTGCCCACTTTTGATCCGACCACCGGTGGTGATGTGGTTGAAAGACTAAACCGTGATGCCCGCTTCAACATCGCGCTTGGCTTTTTGCTCCCCTTCTTGACCCCTGCTGTTATTAAAGCAGCATCAAACGTATTTGATCCGATAACACTTGATTCTCCGCAGACGATGGTGTGGACAATGGCGGCATGGGCATTTCTACCATCAAGTCTGTTTATGCGTGGAATCGCAATGGGCCGGATCGCGTCAATGGTTGCACAAAAGCGCAAGCAGTCGTCAGCGCTGGCCGAACTAAATGGATTTCAGCCGGCCTAATCTATGCGCTGCTTACTGTCACGCTACAGGCAGAACCCATACGCATTGCAACCTACAACACCGAACTAAAACGCCGTGGGCCTGGATTGTTGTTGCGTGATATTCTGTCGGGCAAGGATGAACAGGTTCTGGCCATCGCCGGTATCATCACCCATATTTCACCCGACATCCTGCTGCTGAACGGGTTTGACTATGATTATAACAATACAGCCCTGAATGCCTTTGCCGATCTGCTGGCGGATCAGGGCACGCCCTATCCGCACAGGTTTGCCTTGCGGCCCAATACAGGGATGGGCACCGGGCTTGATATGGATGGCGACGGCCAAACGGGCGGCCCGCGTGATGCCCAAGGGTATGGGCGGTTTGCGGGGCAAGGCGGGATGGCGATCCTGTCTCGTTACCCGATTGATGCTTTGCTCGTTCAGGATTTTTCAGCCTTAAAGTGGGAGGATTTTCCGCAGGCCCTGTTACCGCAGGTCGATGGGCAACCATTTCCCTCAAGGCAGGCCCAATCAGCACAACGGCTATCGACAACGGGGCATTGGGTTGTGCCCGTCACCACACCTGATGGCGTAATCAGCCTGTTGGCCTTTCACGCAACGCCGCCGGTATTTGACGGGCCCGAGGACCGCAACGGCAAACGCAACCATGACGAGGTGCGGTTTTGGACAGCCTATCTGGATGGAGAGCTGGGCACAAAACCCGCAGGTGCACCGTTTGTGATATTGGGCGACGCCAATCTGGACCCGTTTGACGGGGATGGTCGGGGCAAGGCAATCCGTAATTTGTTGGCGCACCCGATGGTGCAGGACACTAAGCCCCAAAGTGAGGGTGCCGTTGGGGCCACTATGAGCCAAGGCGGTGCAAACACCCGCCACAAAGGGGATCCAGCACAAGACACGGTTGACTGGAAAGACGTGCCTGGCCCCGGCAACATGCGGGTGGATTATGTGTTGCCCTCTCGCGATCTGGAAATCACCGCCTCGGGCGTGTTTTGGCCCAAGACGGATGATGTGGATGCCGCCCTGTTAAGCGTGGGCAACGCCCTTGCCTCGCGCCATCACCTTGTCTGGATTGATGTGATCCTCCAACGCTAGGGTCAAGGCTTCGGACAGAGCTGTCATCTTGAAGTCCGGCAGAAGGGAAGAAAAACGCGTGCCATCAATCCGGTGCGGCTTGTTCCACAGATACCGCATCTCCAGCAGATGCTTTGCCGTTGGCCAAAACGGGCGGGCGATGTGCAACGGTAGCCAGCTCATTTTCTTTAGCTTGATTGAGCGGCCCAAACTGGTGCCTATTGCCGTGCATAATTCATTGCCTGTCATCGTGAAGCCCGCAAAAGGAACATCCGTGAATACTGGTAAATCGACACGGATTTCCGCCAATTCCGCCGCCGCACCGGTCAGGTCAGGCAACCATGCCCAAGCATGCGCAATATCGGGATTGCCGGGGTAGATAAACTGCCCTTTACCCAGCTTCGGGACCATCATCTTGTCGAACCAGTTGCCCGACGCCTGCGTGTCAATGAAATCTCCTGCCCGCAATATGATGGTGCGAACACCTGAATCACGATACGCAGCCTCCATTTCGGTGCGGATACGTCCCAATGGATTTGTAGCGTGGTGCGGCGTGTTGGCATCATAGATGGCAGGAGCATCTGCGCCGAAATTGTAAACATTCCCCGGCACAATCACTGTCGCTTTGGTCGCTTTGGCGACCTCGATCACTTTCTTGGTCAACTTTGGCACCTGTTCGGCCCAGTCGGGATATAAGGGGTTCCACGCATTAACGATTACATCTGCGCCCCATGCGGCATCCCACAGGTTTCCCGACACGCGGTCAAATTGGCGAACCTCCCAACCCCTTTCAGAAAAGGTACGGGCAGCATGGCGTCCAAAACGGCCTTTGCCACCAAGAATCAAAACTGTTTTATGCATCAACTCGTCTCCATATGTCCTTATCTCCACCCAACTTATCCATTCTGTTTCAAATGGGAATTGCAATAAATTGCAGATCATGTATTCAATAATGAATGGATAAAGCGTTCTCTTCCCTCGATTGGTCCTTGGTTCAGTCATTTCTCGCAGTGGCCGAAGAAGGGTCGCTTTCTGCCGCCGCCCGTCGCCTCGGTGCCAGTCAACCCACTCTTGGCCGCCAGATTCAGCAGATTGAGACGCAACTGGGCATTAGTCTGTTTCATCGCCAGCCACGTGGGTTAAAGCTGACCCCGGTTGGTGAAACCCTACTTGAGCCCGCCAAAACAATGCAGGCGGCAATAGGGCAGATAGCCCTGACAGCTGCGGGGCAGGAACAAGACATAAAAGGCACGGTGCGTATCACAGCCAGCATTTTTGTAGCACAGAATTTTCTGCCCCAGATCATCGCAAAAATTCGCAGGGAAGAACCGCAAATCAGCATTGATCTGGTCGCCAGCGATACCAGTGAAAACCTGTTGTTCCGCGAAGCAGATATTGCATTGCGTATGTATCGCCCAGAACAATTGGATGTTGTTACCCGTCATTTGGGGGATATGCCATTGGGGATGTTCGGCGCCATTAAATATCTGGACCGAAGGGGGCGCCCTACAAACCTAGATCAGTTGTTAAATGAACATGACCTGATCGGGTATGATCAAGACGAAAGCCTAATTCGCGGGATGCGAGACTTGGGTATCCCAGCGGAACGGGATTGGTTTAGTACCCGCTGCGATGACAATGTGGTTAATTGGAAATTGGTTCAAGCAGGATGCGGTATCGGGTTTAGTCATACTTATACCGGCCTGCGTGATGAAATGGTTGAACAGGTGCTGCCCGAAGTTCCTATTCCGGTATTGCCCGTTTGGCTGACTGCGCATCAGGCCATGCGTCAAACGCCTCGCATCAGGCGGGTTTGGGATTTGCTCGTTAAAGGGATCAGGCCCTTCGTTTCTTGACCGCGCACGGCCATTCGGTTACGCGGGATCAACCCTAATTCATCAAGGACGGCAACAACATGAGCACCCCTTCACTTCTTATCCTCGCCGGTGACGGCATTGGCCCCGAAGTCATGGTCGAAGTGACCAAAATCATCGACTGGTTCGATGATAAACGTGGGCTGAAAATCAACGTGACCCATGACCTTGTCGGTGGTGCGGCCTATGATAAACATGGCACCCCGCTAACGGACGAAACAATGGCCCACGCCCAAGAGGTAGACGCCGTTCTGCTCGGCGCTGTCGGTGGCCCAGCCTATGACGATCTGGATTTTTCGGTCAAACCCGAACGCGGCCTGCTGCGCCTTCGCAAGGAAATGGACCTGTTCGCCAACCTGCGCCCTGCCCAATGCTTTGACGCGTTGGCAGATTTTTCATCGTTAAAAACCGAAATTGTTTCGGGGCTCGATATCATGATCGTGCGCGAACTGACGTCTGGCATCTATTTTGGTGAACCCCGTGGCATTCAGGACGATAACGAAGGTGGCCGCGTCGGCATTAACACCCAGCGCTACACCACCGACGAAATTCGCCGCGTGGCACGTTCGGCGTTTGAATTGGCCAAGAAACGTAACAACCGCGTCTGTTCAATGGAAAAAGCCAACGTAATGGAAAGCGGCATCCTGTGGCGCGAAGAAGTCCAGTGGGTGCATGACAATGAATATCCCGAGGTCGAGCTGACCCATATGTATGCCGACAATGGTGGCATGCAGCTGGTGCGTGCCCCCAAACAGTTTGACGTGATTGTCACCGATAACCTGTTTGGCGATATGCTCTCGGATGTGGCGGCAATGCTGACCGGATCACTGGGCATGCTGCCCTCGGCCAGTCTAGGTGTGCCAATGGCCAACGGGCGACCAAAGGCAATGTATGAACCGGTGCACGGTTCTGCCCCCGATATTGCCGGTCAAGGCAAAGCCAACCCTTGCGCCTGTATCCTGAGTTTCGCAATGGCGCTACGCTATTCCTATGATGAGGGGGCCGAGGCGGATCGTCTGGAAGCTGCCGTAGAACAAGTGTTGGCCAACGGCGTGCGCACAGCTGATCTGATGCAAGCGGGCGGTGCTGCTCCTGCCAGCACCAGTGATATGGGCAACGCAGTGATCGCAGCACTGGACGCCAGCCTGTGATACCATCGGGGAACAAGATAGAATTCAGCCGCGATGCGACGTTTGCAAACACAATCGTGCTTGCGGCTGACAATAATTTTGTTCCCTACGCGCTGTTTTTCATCGACCAGATTGCAAATGCCCACCCCGACAGAGATTTCGATTTCTGCCTGCTAACGCAGGACGACATCGCGCCGCATTCCCTGATTGATCAGCACAGCATCCGGATTTGTAAATTCACACATATCGAAATGGAAAGCCACCTGCCCAAATCCGGGCACATCAGCGCCGCCGCCTTCTTGCGGATTTTCGCACCTGAATTTCTAGCGGCTGATTACAAACGCATGCTCTATCTGGATTGCGATATGTTTTACCGGCGCGGTGATTTGTCAAAACTGATCACTGCCGACATTGGCGACCATGCCGTTGCCGCCGCTCGCGACCCGATCCAGTATCGCCGCAAAAACCACACACCAAAAGATATGCGCGACCTTGGCTTGGGGTATTTCCGGTTTCTCAGTTCCGGCCTGATGCTGATTGATATTGAACGCTTCAACGCTGCCGGATACGCTGAAAAGATGATCGACCTTGCGGTGGAGCTGGCAGCAGGCGATCAGGTGTTTCTGGACCAAAGCATTATCAACGCGGTGCTAAAGGGCAACTGGGCCGAACTGCCGCTGACATGGAACTGGCTCTATAATTTTCGCTCGATCTATTACACCGAACTGTTTGATCCAGCGATCCTGCATTTCGTCGGGCGGCGCAAGGCATGGAACCATCTGAACGGCGAATATCCGGTGAAATACGCCAACGCCTACCGCGCCTTTTTCAAAGAACACTTCCCAGCCATGTATGATGCCATGCCGCCCAGTGCCAGCCCCGCAAACGTCAAACGCGGCCACCTGCGCTACTTCATCAAGCACGCCCTTGACCTTCGGCGGTTCGTGCCCAAAATGGACCGTTTCAAACATGACTTTGATATCAAGCTCTGACCCCGACTTTCCGCGAGGAGAAGCCAAATGACCCAACAAAAAATGTCCCTTGGTAAGGCGCTTATTGACCGGTTTCGCACCTGGAACCGCTCGCGGATTGCGCGACGGCGTTTGGCGAAAGACGCTATCATGACACCACACGGGTTCCGGTTTAACGGCCATTCCGGAATGCAGGACGGAACATTTGAGCCTGAAGAGACCAAAATGGTGAACCAGATCTTCGGCTCGGTCGATTTGTTCCTGAATGTCGGAGCGAATTCTGGTTATTATTGCTGTTTTGCCCAACAAAGAGGCATCAAAACCATCGCCGTAGAACCGGTGCCGTCAAACGTGACCTACATCGCGCAAAACATGGCCGCCAACGGCTGGGGCGACAATATTACCGTTCTGCCGGTGGCGGCTGGCGACGTGACCGGATTTATTGACATCTACGGCGTGGGCACTGGCGCGTCTGTGGTCAAGGGCTGGGCCAACAACCCCGAAACCCTGAAACAAACTGTGCCGGTGGTGCGGTTGGATACGCTGATCCATCCACTACCAAAAGGCAAAACCATGTTCGTTCTGATGGATGTCGAAGGGTTTGAATATCAGGCCCTAAAAGGGGCTGCCGCCCTGATCAAAGCGAAAAACAAACCCGTCTGGTTTATCGAGATTATTGGCGATGGTGGGCCAATTCAATCGGGCACAGTGCGTTTCAAAGACACGTTCAAAATCATGATGGACGCGGGCTATGCCGTTTATATGGCGAATGAGGCGATGCGCCCGTTGAGCTGGGATGACATTGTGCGGCTGGAGGCAGATGCCGAAGCACAATCAGCCTCGCGCAATTATCTGTTCCTGGACAAAAACCGCGACATTCGGGACGCGATGGGCCGCTAGCCTTGCACATACGGACAAAAAGAGAGAGGCTGTGACGGTCACAGACGCCTTATAAAAGGACAACCCCATGCCCGCCGTCCAGCCCCCCAAAGACCCAGAATCCAACCCTCGCGTCAAAGCCGTGTTCGATGACATCCGCACCACGCGTAAATCCGATTTCATCAACAACATCTGGCGCTATCTGGCGTTTGATGCTGACCTGTTGGAGCGCACATGGGAAGAGGTCAAAGCCGTCATGGCCACCCCCTCCGATCTGGACCCGTTGACCAAAGAACTGCTGTATCTGGCCGTGTCGATCATCAACAATTGCGAATATTGTGTGCATTCCCATTCGGCGGCCGCCCGCGCCAAGGGGATGACACCGACCCAACACGCCGAAGTGCTGAAAATCGTTTCGCTGGCGGCCAAAACCAACCACCTGTCAAACGCCATGCAAGTGCCAGTGGACCCTGAATTCATGCTGAGCGAGGACTAAGCCATGCCCATTGCAATCGCAGCCCGCACCGCTGGCGGCCCCGAGGTTCTACATCAAATTGACCTACCCACTCCCAGCCCAAAAGCGGGCGAGGTTCTGGTGCGCCACGCGGCCATCGGGGTTAACTTCATCGATACCTATTTTCGCAGCGGTCTCTATCCGTGGCCCGTCGAAACCGATCTGGTTCTGGGCTCTGAGGCGGCGGGCGTGGTGGCGGCATTGGGCGATGGCGTCACAGGTTTCGCGTTGGGTGACCGCGTCGCCTATACCATTCCCAACGGGGCTTATGTGTCCGAGCGGGTGATTGATGCCAAACATCTGGTCAGATTGCCCGACGGGGTGACCGACGAAGTGGCCGCTGCCTCGATGCTAAAAGGCCTGACCGCGCATTACCTGCTGCACCGCTCCTTCAAAGTGCAAAAAGGCCAAACAGTTCTGTTCCACGCCGCCGCTGGCGGGGTCGGGCTGATCGCGGGGCAATGGCTGGCGTCAAAAGGCGTAACAGCGATTGGCACAGCAGGCGGGCCCGAGAAATGCGCACTGGCCGCCAAACACGGCTACGCCCATATGATCGACTATAAATCCGAGGACTTCGTCGCGCGGGTGGCCGAGATCACCGGCGACAATGGCGTGGATGCCGTGTATGACAGCATCGGCAACGACACCATCGCAGGCTCGCTGTCCTGCCTGAAAACATTCGGCACATTGGTAAACTTCGGCCAATCCTCCGGCCCCGCGCGGGACTTCAAACTGTCCGATCTGGCAGCAGGCTCCTTCACCATCACCCGCCCCGTTCTGTTCCACTTCACAGCAGACCGTAGTTATCTGGAAACGGCATCAGCTGCATTGTTTGAAATGATCGAAAATGGCACATTGAAAATCAACGTCAATCAGCGTTACGATCTAGCAAACGCCGCCGATGCACATCGCGCGCTCGAGGCACGGCAAACAACCGGATCAACGGTTTTGATCCCATAAGATAAGGAATTCCACCATGGCAGTCGGTGATGTAATCTGGACCTATTTCAATGGCACATGGCATCAGGGTGATTTGCCGGTGATGAACGCCGCCGACCACGGCACATGGCTGGGGTCACTGGTGTTTGACGGGGCACGGGCCTTTGAGGGGCTGGTGCCCGACCTTGAGCCGCATTGCGAACGGGTGAACGCCTCGGCGCTGGCGTTGGGGCTGAAGCCGACCATCGGTGTTGATGAAATGATGGCCCTGACAATGGAAGGGCTGGCCAAGTTCGACAAGGACGCGCCTGTCTATATCCGGCCAATGTATTGGTCAAAAGAGGGCGGCGTCGGCGTGGTGATCCCCGACCCGGATTCGACCACATTCTGCCTGTGTCTGGAACAGTTGCCAATGGCTCCCGCTGATGCCAGCCAAACCCTGTGCCGCACCCAGTTCATTCGCCCCGTGATCACTATGGCGCCGGTGAACGCCAAGGCCGCTTGCCTATACCCCAACAATGGCCGGATGATCCGCGAGGCCCAAGCGCGCGGTTATAACAACGCCATTGTGGCTGATGCGCTGGGCAATGTCGCCGAAACCGCTACGGCCAATATTTTCATGGTCAAGGATGGCGTGGTAAAAACGCCGGTAACCAACGGCACGTTCCTGAACGGCATCACACGGCAACGGGTGATCAAACTGCTGCGTGGGGCGGGGCATACCGTTGAGGAATGCACCCTGACGTTTGAGAATTTCGACGCGGCGGATGAAGTGTTTTTATCGGGGAACATTTCCAAGATCACCCCGATTGTGAAAATCGAGGACCGCGAATTTGCGATAGGGCCAGTGACAAAACAGGCCCGCGATCTTTACTGGAAATGGGCCAAAGCCTAACGGTTATGCGCCGACGATTGATCCCGTCGGCGCATATCCCTTAAATCATCGCAAAGATACGCGCAGGGCCACCCGATCCGCCGCGGTGCTTGGGAGCGCCCACCACCAGCGTCGCACCCGCCGCCGGAACCTTGTCCAGATTCAACAGGTTTTCGATGCCAAACCGGCCCGATGGCAGCCACGCATAATGGGTGGCAAAATCAGCCGACAAGCCGTGATCCAGCGATAGGGTATCCACCCCGATTGACGCCGCACCGGTTTCTTCGATCAACATTTTCGCAGCCTCGACATGAAAGCCGGGGTAATGCTGCTTCTCGTCTGAAAACCCGCGGAATTTATCGGACTTCACATGCGCCGCCCAACCCGAATGCATCGCGACACAAGCATTGGCCGGAATGTCACCATTGGCTGCGATCCATGCCTTCACATCGTCCGGCGTCACTTGGGTATCCGCGTCGTCGGCGGCACGGGCCGCGATGTCGATCACACAAAGCGGAGCAATCAGGTTTTCAACCGGAATTTCATCCACCGATTTGCCGTCAGCCGAAAAATGCAGCGGCGCATCAATATGCGTGCCGGTATGCTCGTTCAACGACAGCTGGAACAGGTTGAACCCATTTTCGGCGAAATTGAACTTTTGCTCCATTTCCAGCCCCGGCACCCCGAAATAGGTCGGGAAATCACCATCCAGCGTGTGGGTCATATCAATGACCGATCCATGCCCCGCCGCCATCGCCGCTGTGCCTGTCATGCTTGATCCTACAGCCGCCACTGCCGCCCCCGTCGCCGCTGTTTTGAAAAAGCTGCGGCGCGACATCATCTTGTCCTTCACCGCATTCATTACACAGATATCACACATTATTATTCTCCCTGATTGGTCGTTATTTCCTATTGGGTTACTAGATTCCCTTAGGTCAACTTATCGGGGAAAGCTGTAAAAGAAAGGATTTTCTGCCAGATGGTAAAAAATCGGGGACTTATGCCGATGCGAATTTCAGGGTAATTTCCCCCTGGACCTGACGCATATCCATTGCACGAATTGGCAACAAAACGCGCCGCTCCTTGCGGGTGTTAACCGGCCAGTGACCAACAGTCTTGCCACCACTTTCCGCCACAACCTGCCCTTTTGCATCCCCGTTAAACCGCAATTGCAACGCGCCCATCCCGCCGGTTTGCGCAACATACAGGCGTTGCGGCATGGCGTATTTTATCAACGGCCCAATCACATTGATCGGCACCGTTTCCACAGCTTCCGGCAGCCGCCCATCCAGATCATCGGCCACACGCTGGCCGGTCTGGCAACCCTCGTTCCAGCTCCAGCCTGCCGTTTCCACAGGGCGCAGCAAGTTGCCCGTCGCAAAATACGCAGGGTCTGAACAGCGCCCGAACTGATCCACCACTGGCCCACCCGTCGCCGGATCAACCGCCAGATGCCCCATCCGTGCAAGCGTCGTTTCTGGGGTGAATTGCCCCGACAAGATCACCCCGTCGCAAGCAATTTCGCGCCGCACTCCGGCGGCGCCTTCCACCTCGACAGTTGCGACGGTTTTATCGCCGTGAATGCCCACAAGACGCGTGTTCAAATGCAGCGCCACACCCATCAGGCGCGGGTATACAGATGTTGGCCAACGGGCCGTCGCCCGCTTGCCCGCCTCTATCATCGCCACAGGTTTGATCCCCGCATGACGACAGGTTGAAATCGCCGAAAACGAAACCAGTTCGGTGCCGACAATCACCGGACGGCGGAACGGGCGCATCTGTTTCAAAAACACCATCGACTGCAACGCACCGGTGTTCACAACCCCCTGCAAACGCATACCCCCAACCAGTCTGGCCGAGCGCGGCGTTTCCCGCACCCCCGTCGCATAGATAACGCGGTGCGCCGAAATCACCTGTTGCCCGTCCGGCACTGCAAGCAGCAATTCACCTGCGGCTCTCGCTTCTACTACCGTGGTCAGACAGCTCACTTCGACCCCCGCGGCAATAGCCCGTTCAACCAAGCGACGCGCATAGGCAGGGCCTTTCAGTACCCGCTTGAATTCGCGCATACCGAAAGGCGGGTGGCCGCAATGGCGCGGAATCCCCCCCGCCTCGCTTTCACGTTCCAGAACTACAACACGCGCAACGCCCGCCGCTTTCAGCGTGGTCGCCGCCGCCAGCCCCGCAGGGCCGCCGCCGATGATGGCTACGTCAATCGGGGTGGACGGATCAATCATCTTTCACCCCCTCAGCCATCGGAATGACAAAATGCCCTTTCGTCAGTTCGGCCAACCGTGCCGAGCAGAAAAATCCCTGACACCGCCCCATCGTCACCCGTGTTTGCCGCTTCAAACCCGCCAATGATTTCGCCGCCAACGGCCCTTCTAACGCCGCTTCAATCTCGCGCCGTGTCACCAACTCGCAATGGCAAACGATCTCGCCATGCCCCTCATTCTTCCAGTCACGCGCCCCTATGTCGGTCAGCACCCGCGCCTGTGGCAGTACCGGATCAGCAATCGCCTGATGCGCTGCCCCCATATCCCGATACAGCCCGAACACATATTGCGCGATGCCCAACGCCCCGCTTAAACCCGTCGACCGGATACCACCCACCGTGATCCAGTTCCGCGCACCGTCCGCACTGATCTGGTAATCCTTGAACGCGCTGGCGGGGCGCAGACCGGAATAGGTCGCTGTCACCGGCATCTGATCCAACGCGGGCACCATCGCCACCCCCGCAGCAATCAGCATTTCCAGCGTTTTGGTATCGGTCGAGGCATCCGTGCGGCTGTCCTGATCTTCGGCGGTGGGGCCAACGGCCAGATTGCCAAACACGGTGCGGAATAAAACGATGCCCTTGGTGCGGCTGGTCGGCACCGGCAGGATGACCGAATGGGCAAGGCTTGACGCCGCCTTATCAAACACCACAAACTGCCCTTTGCGCGGGGTAATCTTGAAATCGGCCTGCCCGAACACAGCGCTGTTGACCAGATCGCCATACAGCCCCGCACAGTTCACAACATGGCTGGCCCGCACCGACCCACGGCTGGTTTCCAAGACCCACTCGCCACTGTCAAACGTCCCGCCCATCACCTCGCATGACAGCATCACCTCGCCACCATTCAACAACGCCTGATGCAAATAGGCATAGGGCGATGACCACGGATCAATCAGGCTCTCGCGCGGTACCCAGATTGCAGCCAGCGCACGCTCCGACAGGTGCGGCTCGGCCTTGCGCAATGCATCCGCCATGATCAGCCGCGTGTCCATCACCCCGTTGTCCTGCGCCTGTTGCTGGATCTGCTCCAGCTTGGTCACCTCTTCATCCGACCACGCCACAACATGCGCGCCGCATTCATCCAGCGTCAGACCAAAGTCGTGGTAAATCGCGCGGTATTCCTCGTGACCCGCCTGTACGCAGCCAACCTCGATTGACCCGACAGGCGCATCAAACCCCGTGTGCAATATCGCGCTATTGGCTTTGCTGGCCCCGTCCAGAATATCGCTCGCCTTTTCCAGCAACACTACCCGCGCACCTTCCAACGTGAACCGCCGCGCCATAGCGCAGCCAACAATGCCAGCGCCGATAATCGCGACGTCATAGGGGGCGGAGGACTTCGGCATAGGGAATCAGGCTCTTGATGTTATTACCATAATTGACTATTCAGTAACTAATAATGACCGTTCAGTCAAAGAAAAAGTACCTATATGAAAGTCCAAAACAGACAATCCCGCATTGTGGCCGAGGTTCGGGCACATGGGAAATCCACCGTAGAGCATCTGGCGGCCCTTACGGGCGCATCGCGTGAAACCATCCGGCGCGACCTGACCGATCTGGAAAACCTGGGAAAACTGCGCAAATTTCATGGTGGCGCGATGCTGCCGCGCGGCTTTGGCGAAGGGGCGTTCCAGCAACGCATGACCGAAAATGTCGCGGCCAAAATCAAGATCGCCAAAACGGCCGCAAGCCTGTTCCACGCGGGCGAAACACTGTTTATCGACACGGGATCAACCACGCTCTATTTCGCGGAACATCTGGCGGGGGTGCAGGGGCTAAACATCATCACCAATTCCACCGATGTGGCGACGGCAATTTCTGGTGGCGGACAGTCAAGCGTCTACCTGCTGGGCGGCACCTTCGGGCATGATAACCGCCAAACTGTAGGCACCCTAACCACCGCACAGATCAACGGGTTTCGCACCCATCACGCTGTGCTGACGGTCGGCGCACTGGATGCAAGATCCGGTGCGATGGATTTTGATCTAGAGGAATCGCAAGTGGCGCAGGCCATGATCGCACAGTCAAAATCAGTGACTATCCTTGCGGATCAAACGAAATTCAACGCGCTTGCGTCATTCGCGGTTTGCGCCCTAATGGGGTTTGATCGTCTGGTCTGTGACGCCCCGCCACCTGCTGAATTGGCACAGGCATTGGCGGCGGCACAGGTTGATGTGATGGTCGCGGCCTAAGCTGCCGCGGCCATATCAATGCCGGTGATTTCGGCACTCGCAACCAGTGAATTCACATAGTCATTCGCCGCTTTGGCCCAGCTTGCTTTTTCCAGCATTTCGCTGATCTGGTCTTGCACATTTTCCAGCGGCAATACATCACCAACCGCAATCGCGTCCAGCCGCAGAATGTGGATGCCATAACGGGTTGGAACAGGCTCGGCACAGGTTTCACCTGCCTGCAAAACATCCATCGCCGCTTCAAATTCCGGCACCGTGTCGCCAGACACCAATTGGCCCAGCTGCCCGCCCATATCGCGAGACGGACAATCACTCAGCTCTTTGGCCAGATGCGCAAATTCCTTTGGCGAGGATTTCAACGTGGCCAATGCGGCCAGCGCTTTGGTGTTGGCATCCAGCCGTGCCTCGGTATCGGACGGGTCCGCCGCAAACAAAATATGCGAAGGCTCGTACAATGTCGGGGCGCGAAACATATCCGGCTTGGCCGCATAAACCGCAGCAATCTCGCCCGCCGTTGGCACCTTGGGCGTCATCGCCAGATCCAGCACATCGCGGATCAGCGATTCATCCTCGGTTTCAAACTTGCCAGGCTCCAGCTCAACCGGCTGCGGTTGCAAATCACGCTTGCGCGCCTCTTGCAGCAGCAGTTCACGAATCACCAGCGCCCGCGCACCCGCCCGCCACGCCCAGCCGGGTTTATCCTTTGGCGCGTTGTGGTTTTGCGCCTCTGCCGCGATATCCGCGGCAGAGATTTCTTGACCGTTCACTGATACATCAGGGAATAGTGGCTTGTTCACTTTGAATCCCCCCGACGCGACCGCACAATCTGGTAACCGCTCCGCAGTGGTGTGATGTAGCGGATTGGAACCGACAACATGTGAACCAGCCGTGTGAACGGGAACAGCAGAAAGATGGTCAAACCCAGAAACAAGTGCATTTTGAAAATGATGCTCACATCCGCGATATAGCTGGCAGCATTGCTATCAAAGAAGAAAATCCCCTGTGCCCAGCTCATGAACTTCACCATTTCACCACCATCCAGATGGCCCAGCGATAAGAAGATCGTCGATAGACCCAGCAACAGCTGCACCATCAACAGCACCAGAATACCGGTATCGGCAAAGCTGGAGTTCATCCGGATACGCGGGTCCATCAGGCGACGATGTAGCAACATAATGCCACCAATCAACATCAGGATACCGGCACCACCACCGGCAACAATCGCCAGTATCTGTTTTGCCCCATGGCTAATACCCAGCGCGTCAAACACTGCAATCGGTGTTAGCAATCCGACCAAATGACCACCAAAGATAACCAGAATGCCAACGTGGAACAAAACCGACCCCATGATCAACTGCTTGCGTCGCAACAGCTGGGATGAAGATGATTTCCATGTGAACGGGTCACGTTCATATCGAATGACGGACCCCCAGAACAGCACCGTAAGCGCGATGTAGGGGTATATTCCGAACAGAAAATTATGCATGTCTCTGTCTCCTTATTCTGCCGCCGCGGGCGGTGATTGTGGCGGTGCGTTACGGGGGGTGTCCATTGTGGCGAGCATATCGCGAACCTGTGGGCAACCGGCGTTTGGATCGGGGGCAAAAGTGACTTCGCTTTCTTCCCAAACCTCGTCCAGTGCTTCCAGATCATCCGGATCATCATCCTTGACCGCCAGCAATTCGGCGACCGCTGCCTGATCGGCAACAGCACCGGAAATATGCAAGAGGGCGGCAAACACCGGCGCATAAATGCTTTCACGGCGTGTGAGGCGCGTTTGAAGCACGTCCAGTATATGCGCGGCATCTGCCAGCACCTCCCGCGCCTCGTCAATGGGACGCAAGGCGAGGAATTCCAGCAAGACCGGAATGTGGTCAGGCAACTCGCTTGTGGCAGGCTCAAAACCTGCCGCGCGATAGTTTTCAACCAGATCAACCATCGCCCCACCCCGATCACGGCTTTCACCGTGAACATGCTCGAACAGGTTCAAACTCAGGGTGCGCGAGCGGTCAAACAGCCCGACATAGGTTTCTTGCAGCTGGTAAATATCACCAGCGGCGATTTCATCGATCAGCGCGGTCATCGCCGTGACGGTTTGGGCAGGCAGCAGGTCACCCTGCTGCAATGCGTCAACCAACTCGGCCTTGGCCTGTTGCAGCTCTACTGTCGGATAGCTCAGCAGCGCCGATATCGCTTTTAAGGGCATGTGCATTACAGCGCTCCTTTCGCGGCGGCAGGCATTGGCGGAATAGAGAAGCCTTTGTCCTTTTTCTTGCCACCAAACATGCTGCCAGTGGTCATACCGGTGGAACAACCGTTCCCGTCGGTAAAGCCACAGCCAGTGCGGATATCCATGCCATCCTCGACCATTTCACGGTGCGTTGTCGGCACCACAAAACGATCCTCGTAGTTGGCAATCGCCATGATGTGGTACATATCCTCGATCAATTCAGGCGTCATGCCGACACGTTCGGCGATGCCCGCATCAATCACACCATCCACGGTTTTGCTGCGCATATAGGCGCGCATGGCCAGCATCCGTTCCAGCGCCGAAACCACAGGGGCCTCATCACCAGCGGTCAACATGTTGGCCAGATACCGCACAGGTATACGCAGGGATTTTACATCCGGCATATCGCGGTCAATCCCGATTGCGCCTGCTTCGGCGGCATTCTGGATTGGTGACAATGGCGGGATATACCAAACCATCGGCAGGGTGCGATATTCAGGGTGCAGCGGGAACGCGATCTTCCAATCCATCGCCATTTTATAGACCGGCGATTTTTGCGCTGAATTGATCCACTCTTGCGGAACACCATCAGCCAAGGCCTGCGCCTGAACGGCTGGGTCATGCGGGTCCAGAAACACATCCAGTTGCTCTTGGAACAGATCTTTCTCATTCGGCGTATCGGCGGCCGCTTCAATCATGTCCGCGTCATACAACATCACACCCAGATAACGGATGCGGCCCACGCAGGTTTCCGAACAAACTGTCGGCAGACCGGATTCAATGCGCGGATAACAGAATGTACATTTCTCGGATTTGCCGCTTTCCCAGTTGTAGTAAACCTTTTTGTAAGGACAGCCCGAAACACACATCCGCCAACCGCGACACTTCTCTTGGTCGATCAGCACGATGCCGTCTTCCTCGCGCTTATAGATCGCACCGGATGGGCAGGATGCCACGCAGGTCGGGTTCAGACAGTGCTCACAAAGCCGTGGCAAATACATCATAAATGTATTTTCATATTCGCCATAGATTTCCTTCTGGATGCCCTCAAAGTTGTAGTCCTTTGAACGCTTGGAAAACTCGCCACCCAGAATTTCTTCCCAGTTCGGACCCCATTCGATCTTCTCCATCCGCTCGCCGGTGATCAGGGACCGTGGGCGCGCAGTGGGGAAGGCCGACATTTCAGGTGCGGCTTTCAGATGGTCATAGTCAAAGGTGAACGGCTCGTAATAGTCGTCGATCTCGGGCAGATCAGGGTTGCCAAAGATGTTCGCCAGAATGCGCCATTTGCTGCCCTGTTTGGGGTGCAACTTGCCGCGTTTTGAGCGTTGCCAGCCACCATTCCATTTGGCCTGATTTTCCCAATCCTTGGGATAGCCAATGCCGGGTTTGGTTTCGACGTTGTTAAACCAAGCATATTCAACGCCTTCACGGCTGGTCCAGACGTTTTTACACGTCACCGAACACGTGTGACACCCGATACATTTATCCAGGTTCAACACCATGCCTATTTGTGCGCGGATTCTCATTCTGCTGCCTCCGTTGAATTAACAGGGGTGTCGAGCCAGTCGACCTTCCTCATCTTGCGAACAATCACGAATTCATCGCGGTTTGATCCGACCGTGCCATAGTAGTTGAACCCGTAGGATTGCTGGGCGTAACCACCAATCATGTGGGTCGGTTTAACCGTGGTGCGGGTGACCGAGTTGTGGATCCCGCCCCTGATGCCGGTGGTTTCAGCACCCGGTGTATTCACGATCTTTTCTTGGGCGTGATACATATAGATGGTGCCGGTTTTCATCCGTTGGCTGACAACGACGCGGGCCGTTAGGGCGCCGTTGGCGTTGTAAACCTCGACCCAGTCATTATCGACCAGACCGGCGGTTTTGGCATCATCCTCGGACAACCAGACCACAGGGCCGCCGCGATTTAGCGTCAGCATTGTCAGGTTGTCCGTATAAGTGCTGTGGATACCCCATTTCTGGTGTGGTGTGATAAAGTTCAGAATCACATGCGGCTCGCCCTCGTCAATATTGATCTCGGGATTGATGGTTTTCAGATCGACAGGTGGCCGATAACTGCACAGCCCCTCACCAAACGCCAGCATCCACAGATGGTCCTGATATAGCTGCTGACGACCGGTCAGCGTGCGCCACGGGATCAGCTCGTGAACATTGGTGTAACCAGCGTTATAACTGACGTGTTCGCTTTCAATTCCCGACCAAGTGGGGGAGGAAATGATTTTGCTCGGCTGTGCAGCAATATCGCGGAAACGGATTTTTTCGTCTTCCTTGGGTTTTGCCAGATGCGTGTGGTCAATCCCTGTGGCTTTGCCCAACTGCTCCCATGCCTTGACGGCCACTTCGCCGTTGGTTTCAGGGGCCAGCATCAGGATCATCTCGCAGGCGTCAATCGCGGTGTCCAGTTTGGGCATACCTTTGGACACACCCTCTTCCAGAACCACACCATTCAGGTCACGCAGATGTTGCACTTCGACTTTGGTATCCCAGCCGATGCCTTTACCACCATTGCCCAGTTTGTCCAGCAATGGACCAACCGAGGTGAACTTTTTATAGATGTCGGCATAGTCCCGCTCGACTTCGATATAGTTCGGCGCGGTTTTACCGGGGACCAGATCACATTCGCCTTTCTTCCAATCCTGCACAATGTTCTGCGCAACTTCCATCGGGCTGTCATGCTGCAACGGCAACTGCACAACGTCGGTTTCAACACCCAGAATTTCAGGTGCTATCTCGCTGACCGCTTTGGCCAGACCCTTGAAGATTTCCCAATCGGTGCGGCTTTCGTATGCCGGATCAACTGCCGCTTGCAGCGGGTGGATGAACGGGTGCATGTCCGACGTGTTCATGTCGTCTTTCTCATACCAGCTCGCAGTTGGCAGAACGATGTCGGAATAGACACAGGTGGTGGACATCCGGAAATCAATCGTCACCAACAGGTCCAGTTTACCTTCGGGCGCTTTATCGTGCCATTTCGCGTCCTTAGGCATCCGCCCACCTTCTTCCCCCAGATCTTTGCCCAGAACACCGTGATCGGTGCCCAGCAGATGCCGGATGAAATATTCATGGCCCTTACCGGACGCGCCCAACAGGTTGGAACGCCACACAAACAGGTTACGCGGCCAGTTTTCCGGTGCATCCGGATCTTCGCACGACATTTCCAGTTTGCCGGATTTTAGCTGTTCGGCCACATATTCTGCGACAGGTTTCTTGGCCTTCTTCGCGGCCTTGCCAACTTCCAGCGGGTTGGTTTTCAACTGCGGTGCAGATGGCAACCAGCCCATGCGCTCGGCACGGATGTTATAGTCGATCAGGCTCGCGTCCCAATCACCCTCGGGCGCTGTCGGCGACAGAATTTCCTCCACCCCGATTTGCTCGTAACGAAACTGGTCCGAGTGGGCATAAAATGCCGAGGTCGAGTTCATGTGCCGTGGTGGGCGATGCCAATCCAGCGCGAAACACAACGGTGTCCAGCCGGTTTGCGGGCGCAGTTTTTCCTGCCCCACATAGTGGGCCCAACCACCGCCTGATTGACCAACACAGCCACACATCACCAACATATTGATGATGCCGCGATAGTTCATATCCATGTGGTACCAGTGGTTCAGACCGGCCCCCAGAATAACCATCGACCGGCCATGGGTTTTTTCAGCGTTCGATGCAAACTCGCGTGCAACCACTTCGATCTTCTCGGCGGGAACGCCGGTGATCTTCTCGGCCCATGCAGGGGTGTATGGCACGTCCTTGCTGTAATCATCCGTGACCCAATCACCGCCCAGACCACGGTCCAGACCGTAGTTGGCACAGAACAGATCAAACACAGTGGTGACCAGAATTTCCTTCTTGCCCACTTTGATCCGCTTGACCGGAACGTTTTTGGTCATCACCTCGGGGTGTTCGCATTTCACGAAATTTTCAGTCGCCTGACCGCCAAAATACGGGAAATCGACGCCGACAACATCGTCACGGTCTTCTTCCTGAATCAGCGACAACAACAGCTCGGTGTCTTTGCTTTTGGCGCGCTCCTCAAGGTTCCACTCGCCATCTTCGCCCCAGCGAAAACCAACCGTGCCGTTTGGTGCGACCAGCGAATTGGATTTGCTATCCCA
Organism: Profundibacter sp.; assembly: GCF_056498605.1. NCBI lineage: Bacteria > Pseudomonadati > Pseudomonadota > Alphaproteobacteria > Rhodobacterales > Paracoccaceae > Profundibacter > Profundibacter sp. The sequence goes on along the minus strand of NZ_JBSMEZ010000025.1, from coordinate 20,544 downwards.
CGCCACAGTCTTCCATTCGGGGTTGTTCTTTTCACCCAGCTTGCCAGCCAAATCATCAGCCCGCAGGAAACGACCGGCAATCAGTTTGCCGTCCTTTTCGTCCAGACGCACCAGCATCGGGAAGTCGGAATATTTGCGGGTGTAATCCTCAAAGTATTCGACCTGACGATCCAGATGGAATTCACGCAAGATCACATGACCCATCGCCATCGACAGCGCCGCATCGGTGCCCGCTTTGGGTGCCAACCAGATGTCGCCGAATTTGGCAGCCTCGGAATAGTCGGGGCTGATCACAGCAGATTTGGTGCCCTTATACCGAACTTCAGTATAGAAATGCGCATCCGGCGTCCGCGTTTGCGGCACGTTGGAACCCCAAAGCAGCAGATAGCCCGCGTTATACCAGTCAGCCGATTCCGGAACGTCGGTTTGCTCGCCCCATGTCATCGGGCTGGCCGGTGGTAGATCGCAATACCAGTCATAGAATGACAAGCATGTGCCGCCCATCAGCGAAAGGTAACGCGCACCAGCCGCATAAGACACCATCGACATCGCAGGGATCGGTGAAAAGCCGAAGATGCGGTCAGGGCCGTATTCTTTGGCGGTGTAGGCATTGGCAGCCGCGATAATTTCGTTGGATTCGGCCCATGTGGCGCGAACGAACCCGCCTTTACCACGGGTTTTAACATATGACGCCCGCAGGATCGGATCCTCTTGCAACGCTTTCCACGCGGCAGTCGCGCTCATCGTGGCGCGTAGCTTGCGGTAGCCGCGCATCAGGGCACCACGGATCAGCGGGGTTTTCACCCGGTTGGCGGAATACAGATACCAACTGTAGGAGGCCCCACGCTGACAACCACGCGGCTCATGGTTCGGCATATCGGGCCGTGTGCGTGGATAATCGGTTTGCTGGGTTTCCCAGGTCACGATACCGGATTTAACATAGATTTTCCACGAACATGATCCGGTGCAGTTCACACCGTGGGTCGAACGAACAACTTTGTCGTGACGCCAGCGGTCGCGGTAAACGTCTTCCCAGTCGCGGTTCTCACGGGTGGTTTCACCGTGGCCGTTGGAAAACGTATCCAGTCGCTTGGACTGGAAGAAATTCAGGCGGTCGAGCAGATGGCTCATTGGTATCTCTCCTGTTCTAAAGGGATACCGCCCCAGCCGATGCCGGGGCGGGCAGATGTCAGTTTACGGGTTTTTCACGTAAGCATTGGGGCGCAGATAGAACCACCAGTTGATCACGATACACAGCGTATAGAAGGCTGCGAAACCATATAGCGCGTATTCCGGTGTGGTTGCCTTGATTTGCTCACCAAATACTTTGGGGATGATGAACGCACCATAAGCAGCCACCGCAGCTGTCCAACCCAGAACAGGGCCAGCCTGCTCTTTGTCAAACACAACCGCGATTGTGCGGAAGGTCGATCCGTTGCCGATACCGGTCATGGCAAACAGGATCAGGAACAACACCATGAAGGGGAAGAAATACTGCTCTGGCGTGGCCGATGCGTAGGCCAGTTTCAGGAAGTATGCCACACCCAGTGCCGACGCCACCATGATAACCGAAATGATTTGCGTCACTTTCGCGCCGCCCATTTTATCGGCAATCATGCCACCAATTGGCCGGATTAACGCACCGATGAAGGGGCCCATCCATGCATACATCAGGGCCGACGGGCCGTTTGCGTTGGCCATGCTATGGTCCATAATACCATCAGCGCCCATAACGTGGGTGAAGCCGAATACAACTTTGATCGCCAGCGCGAAAGTTGCGGCATAACCGATGAATGAGCCAAAGGTCATGGTGTAGATCACGGTCATCGCCCATGTGTGTTTGTTGCCAAATATCTTGTATTGGCGCGACAGGTTTTGCCCAACCGCACCGGGGATCATTTTCAACAAGAACACCGTCAGCGCAATCACGATGGGCAAGACGATCCATTTTGACAGACCCAGACCCGAGGTTGGCAAACCACCCGGAACAGTGGGCAACAGCAGCCACAGGCCAAATGCTGCGGTTAAAAAGCCAACCATCAACATGCCGGTGATGGTAGCGAAGGCGCCAATCGGGTTTGGAATGTCGGGTGATACGTGTTCATCCCGAATGTTGTTCATCATGGTCCAGCCCAGAATGGCCAGCGGGACCAGCGCGATCAACCAAACGAAACCGGCGTTCTGAATGTAGGTTTCAGACCCCGCAGGGATGCGTTTGAAAATCGTGCCGGATGTGATTTCCAGCGTGCGGCTGTTGCCGCCAAACAGACCGAATGTCATCACCAGCGGGATAACGATCTGCATGGTTGTCACACCAAAGTTGCCCAGACCCGCATTCATCCCCAGCGCGTAACCTTGCACTTTTTTCGGATAGAAGAACGAAATGTTGGACATCGAGGAGGAGAAGTTACCACCACCGATACCCGACAGGAACGCCAGTATCTGGAACTGCCAAAGCGGCGTGTCCGGATTGGACAGCGCATAACCCGCGCCAATGGCCGGGATCATCAGCAGCGCGGTGGTGAAAAAGATCGTATTTCGCCCCCCCGCTATTCGGATGAAAAAGGTTGAAGGGATACGCAGCGTCGCGCCGGTCAGACCGGCGATGGCGCCAAGGGTAAACAGTTGTGATTTCTCGAAGGCAAAACCAAGGTTGATCATCTGAACGGTGATGATGCCCCAATACAGCCATACGGCAAAACCGACCAGCAGGCTGGGGATCGAAATCCACAGGTTGCGCGTCGCGATGGACTTGCCGGTCGAGGCCCAATAGCCCTCGTCCTCAATGTCCCAGTTTCTAATATCTTGTCCCACTTTATCCCTCCTTGGGTAAACTTTGGGGCAGGCCATCAGCGGCCCGCCACTTTATTTCTATTTAACGTTTGATTTTCTCGTCATGCGTACGGTTGTATTCCGCAACCACCTCAACCGAATGACGCAGTGCTGCATTTGCTTCATCTGCACGGCCTTGCAAAATATCCAGGTTGGCGGATTCAAACAGCGCCTTTTCCTCGGCCTCTTTTTCAGGCGAGAACCGGATGAACAGCGCCAGAAACGCAACACCGGTCACGATCATACCGATGGTGAAATAGGCCTCGTCCCAGTTGCTGTTGTAGGCTTCGCTTTTCAGCAGGAACCCCCCCAGAACCGCACCGACGTTACCGCCCGCACCAACCACACCGGCAACCGCGCCCAGTGCTTTTTTATTGACAAACGGCACCACTGAATAGGTCGCCCCCTCGCTCATCTGCGTAAACAGCGAGAAGATGATCAATGTCGGAATGGCCAACATCAGGATCGGCATCTGGCTGAACAACATCAGCGCAAGGCCTTCGCCCAGAAGCACGATGAACAGCCACGTTGTGCGACCCCTCAGACCCCATAGGGATGCAAAGTTGTCGCCAAAGATACCGCCCAATGTGCGGGCAAAGATGTTCATTAGACCGAACAATGACGCGATCAAACCAGCAGTCACCGCAGCCTCGGCCAGCGGCATACCCTTGAAGTAGCCAAAGTAGTCCACGAAATACAGCGCGATTGATCCGTTGATCAACAACTCGATACCGAAACATGCCCCGTAAATGATGAACATCAGCCAAACGCGGTAATCCGCCATCGCCTTGAAATAGGCACCTGTCACCTTGTCTTTGGATGGTAGCATGCCTTTTTCGCGCAATTCCTTATAGTTCCCGTCAGGTGCGTCCTGCGTCAGATAGTAATAGGCGATCCCGATCAGAAATGTGATGACCCCGACCAGAACCATAGAGGCGCGCCATGCTTGGGCATCGGTAAAGTTGAAACCAACGATGAAACCTGTGAAAATCAGCGGCATTACGACCTGCGTCACACCACCACCCAGGTTGCCCCAGCCAGCGGAGGTTGCATTGGCCGTGCCCACCACATTGGGCGCGAACATAACCGATGTGTGATATTGAGTAATCACAAAGGACGCCCCGATCACCCCGATCGCCAGCCTGAACAGCAGGAACGACGTAAAATCATCCGCCAACCCGATGCCTGCCACAGGCAACGAGCCCAGAACCAGCAACCATGTATAGGCGAGGCGTGGACCGATCCGGTCACACAACCAGCCGATAAATAGCCGCGCAAAGATTGTCACCGCAACGGATGCGATGATGGTCCAGCCGACCTGTGATTTCGTTAGGCCTAGTTCTTCGCGCACAATGATCATCATTGGCGCAATACCGAACCAGGCAAAGAAGCATGCGAAAAAGGCAAACCACGTCATGTGGAATGTCCTGATCTGCACCATATTCACCTTGAAGAAATTCCCCCAAAGGCTGGTTGCTTTGTTTTGTAATTCCATTTTCTGTCCCCTTTTGGCAGGGACACAATGCGCTTTGCATAAAACTCAAGCCTGAGTCCCCAATTGCTAACTGGATAGCGGCATCAACACAGCGATATCTTGATGCAGATCAAACAAGCGCATTTTTCCTTTAATATTAATGTGTTACCGACAATTGTCACGCGCAGCGCTGTAATATTTCATCTTATTGCGCCACAATTTGTCGCCCCGATCTTGACATTTGCCGTGTTTTGACTTGATATATGTCAATCGCCCACAGCTTGAGGCTCTCCATGCGCAGCACCGATATTCCAGCCATCCGCAGCCTTCCCTTGTTCAAGGAAATGACGGATGACAGTTTTGCCGAATTGGTGCGCGGTGCATATGTGCATACCTTCCCGCCCAACATGGAACTGATCATCGAAGGCGACCCCTGTGATTTCCTGCATATCGTTGTGGATGGCAGTGTCGAATTGCTGGCCAACTGGGGCGGGCGCGAAACCACCATGACCATCCTGCGCGAGGGCGCCACCTTTATTTTGGCCGCCGCTATCCGTGACGCCCCCAACCTGATGTCGGGCCGCACACTGGAACGCTCCCGCATCATCATGCTGCCCGCCGAAGACGTGCGACAGGTGTTCGAGAAAGACCACGACTTTGCCCGCGCAGTGGTGATGGAGCTGGCCTATTGCTATCGCGGCGTGATCAAAAGCGTGAAGGGACTAAAACTGCGCACCTCGATTGAACGTCTGGCGAACTACCTGCTGAAGTGGCAGGAAAAAACCGGCGGGGCTGATACCTTCACCCTGACAATCGAAAAACGCCGCTTGGCCTCGGTTCTGGGCATGACACCGGAAAACCTGTCTCGCGCCATCAAATCGCTGCGCCCCTACGGGGTTAACATCGACGGGCAGACTGTCGAGATCACCAAACCGGGTGACCTTAAGCGGCTGGCCAAACCGACACCGCTGATTGACGACCCCAGAAGTTAGGGCAGATTTCCCAATAGAGGTCGTCCGACTAAAATTCGTCAGATGCCTGGAATGAGACTGAATTGACCATGCACTACATTGGCAACGCGAAGCGTTTTCTTAAAAGAAAACGGGCTGAAAAATTGCAATTTTCCATATCGGAATTTTGAAAATTCCGGCTGCCCGATTACCAGCATCGTCTCGTAAAGCGGACATTGCGATGCTGTTTTTGCGGCGCCAAATTATGCGCCGATGAAACACCAGCGATTATTGGAACATGCGGCCAGCCATGCACTTGATAATTTAACTCTTTTTTACGAATTCAACGTGCGTTTGGATTGTTGCCTTCAGTTATTGTGAATGTATTCCACCAACATTCTGGTCGAACCATCCTTACCCTCGGCACTCTCGTCCCCTGCCACAACCGGTGTAAGCGCGGTGGCCAACTCCTTGCCCAACTCAACCCCCCATTGGTCATAGGAATTCAGGCCCAAAATCACGCCTTCAACAAACACCCGATGCTCGTATAGTGCGATGATCTGGCCCAACATATGCGGCGTTAATTTTGGATAGATCAGCGTGGTTGATGGACGGTTTCCGGCGAATGTGCGGTGGCGCGCCTGACGTTCCTGCTCGTCCTCCGTCAGCCCTTTGGCCGCCATCATTTCGCGGGCCACATCCAATGATCTCCCCCGCATCAAGGCCTCGGATTGGGCCAGACAGTTGGCCAGCAACAGCTGGTGTTGATACACAAGATCAGGCTCAAACCCCTGTGCTGCAACCATGAAATCACAGGGCACAACATCGGTGCCCTGATGGATCAACTGGTAAAACGCATGCTGCCCGTTGGTGCCCGGCTCGCCCCAAACAACAGGGCCGCTGGAGCGGATTAAGGCGCTGCCGTCCATTGCCACGGATTTGCCGTTGCTTTCCATCTCCAACTGCTGGAAATAGGCTGGCAGCCGTGACAGGCGCTGGTCATAAGGCAGCACAGCGCGGGTGGCATAACCGCAAATCTGGTGGTGCCAGATGCCGACCAATGCCAGCAGGACCGGCATGTTATCCGCAAGGTCAGCAGTGCGGAAATGACCGTCCATCGCCGCCGCACCCCGTAGAAAATCGTGGAAATTGTCGGGGCCAATAGCGAGCATAATGCTCATCCCGATTGGTCCCCACAGCGAATAGCGCCCACCGACCCAATCCTCGAACCCAAACACCCGTTCCGGCGGGATACCGAATGTGCCGGTCTTTTCCTCGGCAGATGACAGGGCTGCAAATTGGGCCGCCGGATCATCCACAGATGCCGCCAGCCAGTCGCGTGCGGTCTGTGCATTTGTCATGGTTTCAATTGTGGTAAAGGTTTTGGAGGCGACAATCACCAGCGTGGTCGCCGGATCCAGCCCGCGCAGGGTATCGCTAATATGTGCCCCATCGACATTGGACACAAAATGCACCGCTGGCCCATCATGATAGGGTGCCAGCGCCAGCGTTGCCATTGCTGGTCCAAGGTCGGAACCACCAATGCCGATATTTACCACATCGGTGATCATGCCACCCTGCCCGGTGAACCGGCCCGCCCGCACGTCTTTGGCAAACGCATCCATCCGCTTCAATGTGGCCAAAACATCCGGCATCACGTCCACGCCATCCACCATCACCGCAGGACCATCCAGATTGCGCAACGCCGTGTGCAATACCGCACGACCTTCGGTCTCGTTGATCTTGTCGCCGGCAAACATCGCATCGCGCCGCGCCGTCACATTGGCGCTCTCGGCCAGCTCCAGCAGCAAAACCATTGTGCCATCATCGATGTTAGTCTTGGAATAATCGAACAACATATCGCCCAGTCGGGTGGAAAACGCCCCTGCCCGTCCGCTATCATCAAACAGTGACAGGATTGCACGGTCATTAACCTCGGCTTGCGCTTTAGAGAGTTGTTCCCAAATGCCCATCAAGGTGCCCAATGCACGCATGACCCCTTCAGAAACGCCGAAATCGGCGCGACCATAGGATCATTGATCTTGTGCGCGGCTTTCACCGCTTTGTTCTTGGTCTTGCCGGTGAACACCACATGCGTCGACATTGCGCCCTGCAACACCGGCGCGGTCAGCGTCACCCGTGGCTCGTCGCTTCCTTTGGCCCGCATCGGTAACAACAATGGCGCATGCGCATCAAACGCTTGCGCCAGATTGTCCGCCCCGGGAAACAGCGATGCTGTGTGCATATCTTGGCCCATACCAAGCAATAGAATATCGACCGGCAGCAACGGACCGATGGCACCTGACAAATCGGGCAGCGCCGTCTCGATACAGTCAGCGTCTTTATAAAGCGGAATATAGGTGGCCGCTGCGGCCTGATCCACCAGCAGCCGTTCACGCAACAGGCGGGTGTTGGAGCGCGTCGAACTTTCCGGCACCCAGCGTTCATCGGTTAGCATGATATTGACGCGGTCCCAGTCCAGATGCACGCCACACAGGATATCGAATATCGGCCCCGGCGTGGTGCCACCGGGTACGACCAGCGTCACACGGTCCTTATTGTGTAGGGCGTCGTTAATTTCGCTGGCCAGCAAATCGGCCAAATCCATCGCCATCATTTCAGCATCGGGGTATTTTATCTTTTTCATTTACGATATCTCCCGCCAGCGGCGGCCCTCTTTGTGCATTAACATCAGCGCGTCTTCCGGTCCTGAACTTCCTGCATCATAAGGTTTAGGCGCATCGCCGCGATCTTGCCAGCCCTCAATGATCGGGTCGGTCCATGCCCAAGCGGCCTCCACCTCGTCACCGCGCATAAACAGGGTCTGGTTGCCACGGATCACATCCATGATCAGCCGCTCATAGGCGTCCGGAATATCATCCGCATCCTCACCCAATGCCTCGGCAAAACTCATATCAAGCGGCACCGACATCAGGCGCATACCACCTGGCCCCGGCTCCTTGATGGTGACGCGCATATCCATACCCTCGTCGGGCTGTAGATGGATGATCAGCTCGTTACAGCGCCGCCCGTCTTGTGGCTCGAATATGAGGTGCGGCGGGTCTTTGAACACCACGGCAATTTCGGATTTGCGGGCTCGCAGCCGCTTGCCTGTGCGCAGGTAAAACGGTGTGCCGCTCCAGCGCCAGTTTGAAATCCGCACCTTCATTGCCAAAAAACTCTCGGTCTTGCTGTCGGAGTTTTCGGAATCTTCAACATAGGACGGCTCATCCCCGTCCGCCCGATACTGGCCGCGCACAATATCCTCGGATGGCACCGGCTCCAGCGCGCGGATCACCTTCAGTTTTTCGTCGCGCACGGAATCCGGATCAAAATGTGCCGGTGGCTCCATCGCGATCAGGCACAGCAGTTGCATCAAATGGTTTTGCACCATATCGCGCATCGCGCCGGATTTGTCATAATAGGCACCGCGCCCGCCAACCCCGACGGTTTCCGATACGGTGATCTGGATATGATCGACATATTGCGCATTCCACAGCGGTTCAAACAGGATATTGGCAAACCGCACCGCCATCAGGTTTTGCACGGTTTCCTTGCCCAGATAGTGATCAATCCGGTAAATCTGTGCCTCATCGAAAAACTCGGCCAGTGTCGCGTTCAACTTTTGCGCTGACTCCAGATCGTGACCAAAGGGTTTTTCCACCACAATACGCGCGTGTTTATTGGCGATCTTGTATTTATGCAGCCGTTTGGCCAATTCGCCAAACAGACGCGGACCGACCGAAAAATAGAACGCCTGCACCTCATCCTTGCGCACCACTTTGGCCAGATCCTTCCAGCCATCATCTCCCAATGCATCAATCTGGTAATAACTCAGGCTTTTGATAAACGCGTCAATCTTGTCGCCGTCATGCTTTTTCACATGCACGTATTTCTCAACCGCCTTGCGGGCAAAGGCACGATAGCTTTTGTCGTCATAATCGGTGCGGGCAGCCCCGATAATCCGCGCTCCTTCGGGCATTTGTCCGGCGACAAACCGGCGATACAGCCCCGGAAGTATCTTGCGCCGTGCCAGATCCCCCGTGCCGCCAAAAATAACCAGATCAAACGGTTCAACCGGAATAACACGCGATGCCATATTTTATCCTTCACAAATCATGTTAGCGCTAACTTATAATGTATTCTCAGCATTTACTATGCTCAAAATCATACTCTATCACAGGGTTTTTGCTTCACAACTTCGTCAGTCCAGTTAACAAGGGTTTTCAATGGCCTATATTGCACAGTAGCAATAGGTACATAAGCGATTAAAAAGAGAATATGATGAAAGATCAAGCTGTTGAACTGGCCAATATAGGTAAATTCGAGGATCGGATGATCACAGCCAAGGGCGAGGCACGGGCCTCCGTCGGCCTGACCCATGCGCAAACCCTGTGGTTCAACACCGGAACCCTTTGCAACATCACCTGTGTGAATTGCTATATCGAATCCTCGCCGATCAATGATCGGCTGGTTTTCCTCACTGTCGGGGATGTAACCGGTTATCTACAACAGATCACGCAACGCAATTGGCCGGTGCGTGAAATCGGCTTTACCGGCGGCGAGCCCTATATGAACCCGCAGATGAACGCGATGACCCGCGCAGCATTGGTTGCCGGATACGAGGTGCTGATCCTGACCAACGCCATGCGCCCGATGATGCGCAAATCGGTTCAGGCGGGGATCGAAAAACTGGTGGCCGAATTTGGCGACAAGCTGACCTTCCGTGTATCGCTGGATCACCATACACAAGCGCACCATGACCAGATGCGCGGCGACGGCGCCTATGATAAAACCTTAGAGGGCATGGATTGGCTGGCATCAATCGGTGCCCGCATGGCCGTGGCAGGCCGGATGCTGTGGCACGATTCCGAATCCGAGGAACGCGCCGGTTTTGCCGCGCTGTTTGCTAAACGCAGCTATGATATTGACGCTTCTAACCCTGCCATGTGCGTGCTGTTCCCCGAAATGGATGAAACGGTCGAAGTGCCGGAAATCACCACCGCCTGCTGGGACATTTTGAACAAGTCACCGAATGACGTGATGTGTTCCTCGTCCCGCATGGTGGTCAAACGCAAAGGCGCAGACCACGCGACAGTTCTGGCCTGCACCTTGCTGCCCTATTCCAAAGAATTCGAAATGGGCACGACACTGGAACAAGCCGAAGCAGACGTTTATCTAAACCACGCCCACTGCGCCAAATTCTGTGTGCTCGGCGGGGCCAGTTGCTCGGCGTAGTTGCATCATTGGCCATGGCATTTAGTTGACAGGTGACGTGTTTTCTTGAAAGAAAACGAGTTGGAAAATTTCAATTTTTCATGACGGGATGCAAACCTACCTGACCATATCGCCTATTGGCCTGCGTCACCCCAAACCTATAACGCCTCACCACTCGGCCCACGGTCCTGTGGCCCCTCCAGCACCCGCGCCAGTCGCAGTTCCGCATAGGTGCGCAACACCTGATTGACCAGCGCCTGATAGCCACGCCCCTTCATACGGAAAAACTTGGCCACCGGCGCGTCCAGCAGCAGAGTTATCCGAACCTTTTCTGGCTCGCAATGGAATGCCTCCTCCAACTCGGCCCACTTCTCGGGCGCGTGCAGTGACATAATTTCCGCGCCATAAACCCTCATGTGCAACCGCATTAGTGAATCCGTGGCGGCCTGCAAATATCGCAGATCGGTTTTCGTGGCTTTGCGGCCCGCAGGCTGTTTAATCGGATGCGGGTCATTTAAGTGTTCTGTCTTAAACATTTTCGGGCCTCACTATTGTAAAACCCGACCCTGCCAGACATCCCTTAACAGCCGTAAAACCGACCGTTCGCGACTCATATGGAATTCATATGCGATTCATATGGAAATCATATTGCCGATTTACGGCTTTCTTCCAGATAGATTTCGCGCAATCTTTTGGCCACCGGCCCCGGTGTTCCGTCGCCCATTTTCGCCCCGTCAATTTCGACCACAGGCATCACAAATGCACTGGCTGATGTGGTAAACGCCTCGTCCGCGCCTTGCGCTTCCTCAATGGTGAAACTGCGTTCTTCCACCACCATCTGCGCCTCTTTTGCAAACCGCAAAACAGCCGCGCGGGTGATGCCGTGCAGGATGTCGTTTGACAGCTGGCGGGTGATGATTTTGCCACCCTTGACGATATAGGCGTTGTTGCTTGTGCCCTCGGTCACATGGCCATCCTCGACCAGCCACGCATCATCGCATCCGGCCTTTTTGGCCATCATTTTGGCCATCGACGGATACAGCAATTGCACCGTTTTAATGTCGCGCCGGTGCCAGCGGATATCCTCTACTGATATCACCTTGGTGCCGCGTTTTGACAGATCGGAATCCGCAAGGTTAGGCACATTTTGTGTAAACAAAACAATGGTCGAGGGCACTTTTTCAGGGTCAGGAAACATGAAATCCCGATCGCCGGCTGACCCGCGCGTGATTTGCAAATAGATCATTCCATTGTCGATCCCGTTGACTTTTACCAGCTCGCGGTGGACCTCCAGCAGATCATCCATTTCAATCGGGCTGGCCATGTCCAGCTCGCTTAACGAGCGCTTCAGCCGCACCGCATGACCGTCAAAATCGATCAGTTTGCCATCCAGCACCGAGGTCACCTCATAAATCCCATCCGCCATCAAAAAACCGCGATCAAAAATCGAAACCGTGGCTTCACCTTCGGGCAGATATTCCCCGTTTACGTAAACTGTCCTGCTCATGATCTCTCTCCTGTTAACCCCAAAGGGCCGCGCTGGGGGGATGCACACCGGCATCATCAAATTTCAAGGGCTTATCGCGGTCTTCTGCCAACAACAACGGCCCATCAAGATCTGTATAGGCCACACCCTGCGCAATCAAGACCGCAGGCGCCATCGCCAAAGACGACCCCACCATACAGCCGACCATAACACCGTATCCTTCTGCCTCGGCAGCCGCTTTTAACTTGATCGCTTCAGTCAACCCGCCGCTTTTATCCAGCTTGATATTCACAATATCATACTTGCCCTTTAGATGCGGTAAGCTGCTGCAATCATGGCAACTTTCATCGGCACAAACCGGCACGGGACGCTCCATTCCAATCAGCGCTTCATCCTCGCCCGCAGGCAAAGGTTGTTCCACCAGCTTCACCCCAAGCCGCAGCAAATGCGGCGCCATCTCTGTATAAACCGCGGCGGACCAGCCCTCGTTTGCATCCACAATAATCGCCGATTTAGGGGCGCCGCTGCGCACCGCCTCTAGCCGCGCCATATCGTCTGGTGTGCCCAGCTTGATCTTTAACAGAGGGCGAAATGCATGCTTTGCTGCCTGTTCGCGCATCTTTTCAGGCGTGTCCAGCGACAGAGTATAGGCGGTAATCTCGGGGCCGGGCTTTGGCAATCCTGCCAACTCCCAAACCCGCTTGCCCGCTTGTTTCGCCTCCAGATCCCACAGCGCACAATCCACCGCATTTCGCGCCGCCCCTGCGGGCAAGGCACCTTGCAAATCGGCACGGCTGATGTCGGCTGGCAATCCCTCCACTTGCGCCGTTACACTCTCAAGCGTTTCGTCATACCGCGCATAGGGCACACATTCGCCCCAGCCGGTGATACCGTCCCGTTTAACCCGAACAGTCAGCACCTTGGCCTCGGTTCGTGACCCGCGCGAAATGGTGAATACTTGCGCCAATTTGAACACATCCGGCGTGACTGTAATTGTCATAATGCTGCCAATGCATCTACCAGGCGCCCAGCGCCCTGACGGAATGGATCGACCGCAGGCAGCCCCATCCGTTTCTCGACACCTTCCAAATAAGACAATGCCTCGTCCTCGCCAAAATGCTGGGTGTTCACCGATATCCCGGCCACCTGACACGCAGGGTTCACTACCCGCGCTATTGGTAATGCTGTGTCACGCAACAGCTCCAGCGACGGCAGAGTGTAATCCGGCAATCCCCGCATGTGGGTGCGTGTCGGCTCATGCGCCAAGATCAACGCATCGGGTTGACCGCCGTGGATCAACGCCATCGTCACACCCGAATACGAGGCGTGAAACAGGCTGCCCTGCCCTTCAATATGATCCCAATGATCCGCCTCGTTATCCGGCGTCAGATACTCAACCGACCCTGCCATAAAATCGGCCACCACTGCATCCAGCGGCACCCCGTGGCCGGTGATCAAAATACCGGTCTGTCCCGTGGCCCGAAACGTCGATTTCATCCCGCGCTTGTTCATTTCGGCGTCCATCGCCAGCGCTGTATACATCTTGCCAACTGAACAATCCGTGCCCACCGCCAGCACCCTTTTGCCGCTACGTTTGACCCCGCTAGCAATGGGGTAACCAACCGACGGCACCCGCACATCATGCAACGTGCCACCATAGGTTTGTGCCGCCGCCATCAACGGCCCCTCGTCACGCAGCAGATTGTGCAACCCGCTGGCAATATCGTATTCCATCTCCAGCGCCTGAACCATCACATCGCGCCAAGATTGCGAGATCATGCCACCACGGTTGGCCACCCCGATCACCAGCGTTTTCGCCCCCGCGACTTTCGCCTCGGCCAGCGTCATATCCTTCAGCCCAAGGTCGGCCCCACAGCCTTGCATCCGGAATTGCCCAACCGAATTTTCCGGCCTCCAATCTTTGATACCTTGGGCCACTTTGACGGCCAGCTGGTCCGGCGCATTGCCGAGAAATAGTAGATATGGTGTTTCGATCATGATTCTGCCCCTGAAAATATCCTAGGCAATAATGCGAGATCACTCCCGATATTGCATTGCATTAATTGCAGTTATTTATCCAATAATTCGATATTTCTTCGATTTATATGAAAAGTATTGGAATAATCTTCTGCAGCGGGTGTAAATGAATGTGATTCCTGCGGCTCATTGTAATTGGTGCAATCACAACCGTCGCGTTGCTCTTGCGACTGGCCGCGCACTATCATATCAAATCCCTAGCGCATTTCGAAACATCATTACCCATAGGTCCAATCATGAGCTTTCGCCTTCAACCCTCCGCCCCTGCCCGCCCCAACCGCTGCCAATTGTTCGGCCCCGGTTCCCGCGTTGAACTGTTCGAAAAAATGGCGAAAAGCGCCGCCGATGTGATCAACCTTGATCTGGAAGACAGCGTTGCACCTTCCGACAAGGATAACGCCCGTAACAACGTCATTGAAGCGATCAACGATATTGACTGGGGTAATAAATATCTAAGCGTGCGTTTGAACGGGCTGGATTCACCATACTGGTACCGCGATGTGGTCGATATTCTGGAAAGCGCTGGCGATCGAATTGACCAGTTCATGATCCCCAAAGTTGGCTGCGCTGCCGATATCTATGCGGTGGATGCGTTGGTTACAGCGGTTGAAACCGCCAAGGGGCGCACAAAGCCGATCAGTTTCGAGGTGATCATCGAAAGCGCGGCAGGCATTTCCCATGTCGAGGAAATCGCCGCCGCCTCGCCCCGCCTGCAAGCCATGTCACTGGGCGCGGCCGATTTCGCCGCCAGCATGGGGATGCAAACCACCGGCATCGGTGGCACGCAGGAAAACTATTACATGGCCCATCAGGGCGCGAAATACTGGTCCGACCCGTGGCACTGGGCGCAAACCGCCATCGTCGCGGCCTGTCGCACCCATGGGGTGCTGCCGGTTGACGGGCCGTTCGGGGATTTCTCGGATGATGCGGGTTTTATCGCCCAAGCGAAACGTTCGGCCACCTTGGGCATGGTTGGTAAATGGGCGATCCACCCGAAACAAATCGCACTGGCCAATGATGTGTTCACCCCTTCTGATGAACAGGTCAAAGAGGCCCGCGAGATCATCGCCGCAATGGAGCAAGCCAAGGCAAATGGTGAAGGGGCCACGGTTTACAAAGGGCGTCTGGTCGATATCGCCAGCATAAAACAAGCCGAAGTGATCGTGCGCCAATCCGAAATGATCAAGGGCGACTAACCCCTTCTTCTTTTCTTGGCGCAATTTGCATTTAGCGGCATCAGAACGCAGTTCCATCGAGTTTGGAAATTCGAGGCGGGTGCAATTCACACCCGCCTCATCCAACTATACAAGCGGCACACAGATATCCGTCAACAGATCATCCGGTGCGGTATCCATCGGATCATTCAGATATATCTCAAAACTTGGGTCTTCGCGTATTTCCTCGCCCGATTTGGGCAGCCATTCGCCAAACAAATAGTCATAGGCCGCCTTCAGCCCCGCATACGGCCCCTTGTAATGCATCACCGCCATTCGCCCGTCCGGTATTGTTATATCTTCCAGATTTTCAGGCATTTCAAAACTCTGATCCACCAATACTCCTGCATGGCTCCTCAATTCCTCAGGCGCAACGCTGCTAGGGTCATCGTAATACATCCCCACCATCCCCTGCGCCTGAGGCCACAAGTTGCGCGAGGCAAACACTGAGGCCACCTGCTGAAAGGCCGCGCCGATTTCCGGATACGGTCCTTTGTGGGATTTGGCTGCCAAACGGCGGGGCGGGGCGGTGATAATTTCTACTGGAAACACGGGGTATTCTCCTTTTCTGATTTGCAAAAATGGCGATGTTAAATCGCCACGTTTACGGAACCGGCCGGGGGACATGCCAAACACCTCGCCAAACGCGCGCGTGAAGCTCTGCGCGCTAGGATAACCACAACGCTTGGCCACCACAGCCACTGCATCATCGGTTTGCACCAGCCAACACGCTGCCCGATGCAGCCGAATACGCCTAGTTGCCTGCGCACAGGTTTCACCCGTCATCGCATGAAACACCCGATGCCAGTGAAACCGCGACATCGCGGCCACATCGGCCAATGTATCCAGTGACAAATCGCCCGCCGGATTGGCGTGGATATACTCCAGCACCCGCATCAGACGTTTTTCATAAGAATTCGGCATCTCGCCTCCAAATCGGCTCCACAATCACCAAACCACAACCGCATTTAACAAATCTTGCTGAACTGTCCCCGTTGCAAATCCTGCCTTACGCCTTCATATATCACAGCAACAGTATTTGCGGAGAACACCATGGCCAACTACCTCGAATTTGAAAAACCGCTGGCGGAAATCGAAAGCAAGGCCGAAGAGCTGCGCACGATGGCACGCGCGAGTGAGGAAATGGATATTGAGGCCGAGGCCGCAGCGCTGGATAAAAAAGCCGCTGCCATGTTGACCGATCTATATAAGGATCTGACCCCGTGGCGCAAATGTCAGGTCGCCCGCCACCCTGACCGGCCCCATTGCAAGGACTACATCAAGGCCCTGTTCAACGAATATACCCCACTTGCCGGTGACCGCAATTTTGCCGACGATCACGCTGTCATGGGCGGCCTGGCCCGTCTGGGCGACACCCCTGTGGTGGTGATCGGTTTGGAAAAAGGCCATGACACCAAAACCCGTATCGAGCGCAATTTCGGCATGGCCCGTCCCGAAGGATACCGCAAAGTGATCCGCCTGATGGAACTGGCCGACAACTTCGGCCTGCCGATCATCACGCTGGTCGACACTCCGGGTGCTTACCCCGGCAAAGGCGCCGAGGAACGCGGCCAATCCGAGGCGATTGCCCGCTCAACTGAAAAATGCCTGCAAGTAAAAGTGCCGTTGATTTCGGTGATCATCGGCGAAGGTGGGTCCGGTGGGGCGGTTGCGTTGGCCACAGCCAATAGATTGTTGATGCTTGAACATTCAGTTTATTCGGTGATTAGCCCCGAAGGCTGTGCCTCGATCCTGTGGAAAGACGCCGAGAAGATGCGCGAGGCCGCCGAGGCGCTACGCCTGACCGCGCAGGACTTGAAACAGTTGGGTGTTGTTGATGTCATCGTCAAGGAACCCGCAGGCGGCGCCCAACGCAACCGCGAGGCGGCAATCAAGGATGTTGGCAAAGCGTTAAATGCCACGCTGAAAGAGCTGTCCAAGAAAAAACCGAACGCCTTGGTCAAGGATCGGCGCGACAAATTTCTGGCGATCGGCGCCAAGGGGCTGGCAGCGTAGCCCAGTTCAACAGATTCTACAGGGCGTAGGCAATTGTTGTGACAGACGCCGATGTCGGCGCGCAAACCCGTTTCTTGTAACATTGTTAATAAAAATATCCAAAATCCGCCCCCAATAAAGCCAAATCCCCCGCTCGACCTCTCAAACGTTATGCTACCATATTCCACGCGAAAATATCTGGTGATGCATTTTGCCACTGGGGGAATGGACAAGGCTGTTGCGCGAACAATTCAGCCAAACCAAATGTTAGGGAGAGAATAACATGTTTAAGAAGTCGTTTATTGTAGGTGCTATGGTTGCACTGGGGGTGTCAGCAGGCGCTGCATTTGCTGAATATCCGGAAAAATCGATCACGATCGTTGTGCCATCCAAGGCGGGTGGGTCAACTGACCGCACCGCACGTCTTTTCACTGAACTGGCTGAAAAGAATTACGAAGGCTTCGAATTTGTGATTAAAAATGTCCCCGGCTCCGGTGGGCAAAAAGGGTTCGAGGCCATCGCACGTGCGGATGCTGACGGATATACAATCGGTCTGGTTTTCACTCCGCAACTGGTTGCCCATGTTGTTTCTGGCCGTGCTCAATATACTTTAGACAGCTTTCATGTGATGGGGAACACTGCGCAGGATCCTGCAATCGTGGTTGTGCCTAAAGACAGCGCGATTACCGATCTACCCAGTCTGGCTGCTGCTGCCAAAGCGGGCTCGCTAACTGTTGCAGTCAACGGCATCGGATCGGATGATTTTCTTGCTGCTAAAGCGTTTGAATCCGCAACAGGTGTAGAATTCAACTTGCTGCCAACCAAAGGCTCGACCGAGCAAAAAGCGGCGATCCTTGGTGGTCATGTTGATGCGGCATTCATGAATCTGTCACAAATGATCAAACAGCATGCAGCAGGCGACGCCCGCATTATCGCATTGCTGACCGATGAGCGTGACAGCCACCTACCGGAAATGACAACTGGTAAGGAACAGGGCATTGAAGTTCTGATGCGTGCGACACGTGGTTTCGTTGCCCCAGCGGGCATAGATGTCGACATTCAAGCACAGCTGGATAAAATGCTGACCGAAGTGATGGCCAGCGACGAATTTCAAGCCAACGCCATGACCGGCTCGATCTTCTTGCTGCCAATGTCAGGCACTGATTACCTGTCTTACCTGACGGGTTTGCAGGCCGAAACTCAGGCTGTGTTTGATAAAGCACCCTGGTAATGACCAAAAAGAATGTTGACCGCGCCATTTTGGCGCTGCTCATCGTAATGGCTGTGCTGCTATATTACAGCACAGCCAATTACCGAGGGATCGCCATTAAAACATCTGCCAAATACGTGCAGTTTCTGGCGATATCAATTGGAACATTATCAGTAGTTCAGTTGGCCCATAGCCTGCTGAAGGACAGAAGCTATAACAAGCTCGTTCTGACAGAAAACCTGCCGCGCTTTATTGGATTGCTGGTTGGATTGGTCATCTTTGCGCTGGTGTTTGAAACGCTGGGATTTTTTATTCCTTCGGCAGTGTTCATTCCGGTGGTGTCTTACATGCTCGGGTATCGAAATCTGATCACCATAGGTCTGACAACCGTTGGTGTATTGGGGTTTGTCTATCTGGTGTTCATTCAACTCTTGTCGGTCAATCTGCCCGGCCTCGAATTGTTTTAGAGGGGCGGGAAAATGTATGAATACCTAGCTATTGTTTTTTCAGGCCCCGCCCTGCTGACCATCACCATTGGCACGATTGCCGGTGTGGCGATTGGCGGAATGCCGGGGCTGACGGCCACTATGGCCGTGGGGCTATTGGTGCCGTTCACCTACACGATGGATCCGACAATGGGCATTATGCTGTTGGGCGGTATCTATTGCGGTGCGATGTATGGCGGATCCATACCTGCGATCCTGCTGAATACACCGGGCACACCGGCCGCAGTGGCCACCGCCATTGAAGGCTACCCGATGAGCAAAAAGGGTAAGGCAGGTCTGGCATTGAAAGTATCGGTCGTTGCCTCTTTTGTCGGCGGCACATTCTCGGTGATGATCCTGCTGTTATTTGCCCCTATTCTGGCGCGACAGGCGCTTGCGTTTGGCCCTGCCGAAACCTTCCTGCTCGCGTTGATGGGGCTGGCCGGAATTATTTCGATTGCTGATGAAAATTCATCATTGATCAAGGCGTTGATTGCGGGCCTGTTGGGCATGATCATTGCCGTGATTGGCACGGATGATATGTCGGGCAGCCAGCGTTATACGATGGGATTAATCGAACTGGTTGACGGTGTGGATTTCATGCCCGCCCTGATTGGCCTATTTTCGATGATCCAAATGCTGGAGCTGGCGGGGATGCACCAACACACGGTCGATACATCGGCTCTGCACAAAACCCAGAAAAGCGAGCCGTTGCCCAAAGGCATCGGCAAGCACATCGCATTGGGGTCTGGCACGGGGACGGTGATCGGTATCCTTCCGGGTGAAGGGGCAACCATTGCCGCGTTCATTTCCTACAACCTGTCAAAGCGCATATCAAAAACCAAAGAGCTGTTTGGCAAGGGCAACCCCGAAGGCATCGCCGCCGCCGAGGCTGGTAATAACGGCTGCGTTGGCGGATCATTGGTGCCAACCTTGACGCTGGGCATTCCCGGCAACTCGGTCGCGGCAGCGCTTATGGGGGCCTTCATCATCCACGGGATGATCCCTGGACCGGATCTGTTCACCGAATACGCCGACCGGACCTATCCGTTCATCATCTCGATGTTTGTAGCCAATGGCGTGTTTTTGATCGTCGGGCTAACCTTTGCGCCTTACCTCGCCCGCATCGCCCTGATCCCGCCCGCCATCATGGCGCCAGTGGTCAGTGCGTTCGCGGTGCTTGGGTCATACGCCCTGAACAATGCGGTATTTGATGTCTACATGATGATCTCATTTGCGCTGGGTGGCTTGGTGTTAAAAAAACTTGGTTTCTCGCTTGAAGCATTGATTCTTGGTCTGATCCTTGGCCCGATTGCAGAAGGTGGATTTACCCAAGGCATGATCATCGGTCACGGCTCGCCTTGGATTTTCTTTGAAAGCAATATCGCCAAGGTGATGTGGTTACTAATCCTGCTGCTGCTGCTGCCGCCGCTCTATTCTTACTATAAGTTGATCCGCGGCCAAAAAAGCGAAGCCTAGGTATATAATCCAATAAGGGGCGCATTGATTGCACCCCTTATTAGGGCCTGTTGACGTTTACCGCAAATGAATGACGGTTGCGACGATTGAAATCATGGCCTTAAAACTATCGTCAGTTTTACATGCACGTAATGCTATCCTTTTGAATTCCTTTATCTTTTGGAA
>NZ_JBSMEZ010000024.1:0-44741 GCF_056498605.1 Profundibacter sp. | reverse complement strand
AAGGGGCGGATGAAAACCACCGGCAAATTGGGCGATGTGATGAAGGAAAGCATTGATGCGGCGAGCAGTTATGTGCGCTCGATCAGCCCTGAAATCGGGGTCAAACCGCCAGTGTTCGAGAAAATCGACATCCACGTTCACGTACCCGAAGGCGCAACGCCAAAGGACGGGCCGAGTGCCGGTGTGGGGATGGTGACATCTATCGTGTCAGTGCTGACGGGCATCGCTGTAAAGAAAGACATCGCCATGACCGGCGAGGTGACCCTGCGCGGTAATGTTCTGCCCATTGGTGGTTTGAAGGAAAAACTGCTGGCCGCGTTGCGAGGTGGCATTAAAACCGTGCTGATCCCGGCCGAAAATGAAAAGGATCTGGTCGAAATCCCTGACAATGTGAAAGAGGGGCTGACGATCATTCCCGTCGCGCATGTGTCCGAGGTGCTAAAGTATGCTTTGGTACGCGCGCCCGAACCTGTGGAATGGGATGAGGCAGCCGAAGAAGCGGCCGCTGCCAAAGCGGCGCTGGCGGCCAAGGCAGGGGATGCGGGCGCTACGGCGCACTGATCCGAACCAATATCGAAATTAAAAAGGGCGCCCGTTTGAGGCGCCCTTTCTGCATGGTATTTGTTGTTGGGACTTAGTCGACGACTGTCATTTCCAGACCCAGCATGTCGTAGTTAACGGCGTAGTAACCACCGGGCATAGTCACCACGGCTTCGGGTGTATGTGTCAGCACGTCCTGCGCCATGACGCCTTGATACATAGTGGGCAGGCCGATGTAGCGGAAATGATAAAGAGGAAGACCGCTGTCTGACATACCAACCTGTGTAATGTCGGCCTTCAGGCGCGCGTCACTGACCGCCGGAACAGGATCACTACCACCGCCAGATACAGCCGCGGCTAAAAGGACCAGCAAAAGGATCGGAATTAACAACCCTCCGCCACTACTGGTGGTTTCCTAGGCAACCACTTCTGGCTCCATTGTCGGCTCGATTAAGTTGCCCGCGAATGCCGCTTGTGCTGTCAGGCCGCAAATTAATGCGCCTGCGATGATTGTATTTCTCATCTTTTATTACTCCCTTGTTTATTGCTACAAATATACACTTACATACCATATGTAGTATTGACTTGGCGTCAACCATTACCAGTACCCTGCTTTAGTCATGTGTTTTCGCCATCACACTACAGAGGTGGCATAATTTGCCATAAGGCGTTATGTTGTTTCCAATCCGGAAACAAAAGGTAGATTGAGCAATGGCAACCACGATCAAGAAAAAGACACCCACGACAGGCAAAAAAACAATCACGGCCCGTGTGGCCCCCAAGGTCATGAAGAAAGCCACCGTGGCAAAGCCAACACCAACACCAGCGGCCAAACCCGCGACTGACGTACCTGTGCTGCGCAAGAAAGAGTTGATCGAGCGGGTCGTGGCACGTTCCGGGATAAAAAAGAAAGATGCCAAGCCTACCGTCGAGGCGATGCTTGCAGTCCTTGGCGAGGCGCTGAGCAATGGCGAAGAGCTGAACCTGCAGCCATTGGGGAAAATAATGATCAACCGTGTGATCGACAAACCAAACGCTACTGTGATCGTCGCCAAGGTGCGCCGTCGCAAGGAAAATGCTGGCAGCACTGTCGTTAAAAACGCCCCGAGTTCCTGATTTTCAGAGGCAGATACCTAAAATAATGAACGCATCGCAAAAGTGGTGCGTTTTTTACCTAATAGGGCTTGCGCGTCCCATGCAAACCGCGTTATGACGCGGCTCGGCAAGGGTGATTAGCTCAGTTGGTAGAGCGCTTCGTTTACACCGAAGATGTCGGGAGTTCGAGCCTCTCATCACCCACCATTTCCCTTATTTTGATGCGAGCGTCAGATGGCAGATAAATACCCCGAAATATTTGTACTGCGGCATGGGCAAACCGAATGGAATCTTGCGGGGCGATTCCAGGGGCGTATGAATTCCGAATTGACGGCCAAAGGGCGGGTGCAGGCAGGTGTGCAAGGTGAATTGTTGGCTGATGTAACCAAAGGGCGCAGTGACATTGTCGCCCATTGCAGCCCCCAGAAGCGGGCGATACATACAGCGCAGATCGCGCTTGCTCCATTGGGGATGATGGCCACACAAGACCAGCGTTTGTGCGAGATATCTTTTGGAGCGTGGGAAGGGCTGACTTTTGAGCAGATTTCCACGGGATGGTCCGAGCACGTCAAACATGCCGATACGACCGAATTTGATTGGCAGTTCCAATCCCCAGGCGGTGAAAGTTTTGATGTTATGCGGGCGCGGATCAAAGGGTTTTTGGCATCACTAAAGGGGCCAGGCATTATTGTCACCCACGGGATTACATCACGTATTCTGCGCGGGATTTGGCTGGGCCATGTTGGGAATGAAATAGCGGGTTTAGGAGGCGGGCAGGGCTGTGTTTACCACCTGCGCGACGGGCAGCAGGTGCTGTTGGAAGGTTAAGCGGTGGTTGCGGGCAAAGTATTTTCGTAAAACCCGCCGGAACGGCTTGACGCCTATCGCCCATAGCCCTAGAACGCCCAAACAGATCGCCGCTTGGTGGTTTGTTAAAGTGCGCGGTTGTAGCTCAGTTGGTTAGAGTACCGGCCTGTCACGCCGGGGGTCGCGGGTTCGAGTCCCGTCAACCGCGCCACTTATCCCCTTAGTGATGAAAGAGGCCGCATGTCATTTCTCGACAAAATTCCGATGCAGATGACAGTGATCATGGCCATATTTCTGGGGCTGTCGCCATTTGTGCCAGAACCACATCTGTTTGAAAAACTGCGGATGTTGATGGATGGGACGTTGGTAAAACCGATTGATATTGTCGATCTGCTGTTTCACGGCACCCCATCGGTGATATTGGTCGCCAAATTGCTGCGCCTGCGCAGTGGTGCTGGGAAAGGTTAAGCCATGTGGGGCATGCTGGAACAACTGCCGCTGTCTTATGCGGTGATCGCGGCGGCCACGCTGGGGCTAGCGCCGTTCGTGCCCGAGCCGCATATCTGGGAAAAGATCAAGATGATCAAGGCGGGCACGTTGAAGCGCCCGATTGATGTGTTTGATCTTGTATTGCACGCAGCGCCGTTTGTGGTGCTGGTCGCTAAACTGGTGCAGGTCGCTATCAGCTAGGCGCAAGGCAAATATTTTGAAAATATTTGGGTAAAATCCTTTCAAAGGATTTTGAGCGCTACTTGGCCAGCGCCGCCAATATCCGTGCCCAGCTGCGTGTGCCTTTATGAAAACTCTCCATATCGTATTTTTCATTCGGCGAATGGATCGCGTCATCATCGCGGCCAAACCCGATCAGCATGGCGTCCATATCCAGAATATCCTTGAAAAACCCTGCAATCGGGATTGATCCACCGCACCCAACATAGGACCCAGGGCGGGGCCATTCATCCGTCAATGCCTGTCGGGATTTCTCGAACGCTGGATTGTCGGTGGACATTTGCGAAGCGGGCGCGCCACGGCTTGGGGTGAATTCGGCGGTGAAATCATCCGGTAGATGAGCGTTGATATATTTGACAAAGCTTCCGTGGATTTTGTCGGGGTCTTGGGTGCCAACCAGCCGGAAGCTGACTTTGGCGTGGGCCTCGGCTGGCAGCACGGTTTTGAACCCGTCACCGGTGTAGCCTCCCCAGATCCCGTTCACCTCGGCGGTGGGGCGCGACCAGATCATTTCCAGCGGGGTGCGATCCATTTCGCCGGCGGGCACCGACAGTCCCACGTCGCTCAGATAGGTGCCATGATCAAAGGCAAGGCTCTGCCACTGGCTGCGCATTTCATCGGACAGTTCCGGCACATCGTCATAGAACCCCTCTAGCGTGATGCGCCCTGTTTCGTCGTGCAAACCGGCGATAATGTTCGACAGCACATGGATCGGGTTGCCAGCCAGCCCGCCATACATACCCGAATGCAGATCACGCGCCGCGCCTTTGATGCTGAATTCTTCCGTTATCATGCCGCGCAACTGGGTGGTGATGGCGGGCACAGCACTTTCAAACAGGCCAGTGTCACAGATCATAGCGATGTCGGCGGTCAATTCGTCCGCATTTTCACGCATGAAGGGCACCAATGAGGGCGAGCCGGATTCCTCTTCGCCTTCAAAAAAGATCGAGACCTTGATCGGCAGCTTGCCATGCACCTGAACCCAGGCGCGGCAAGCCTCGACAAAGGTCATCAACTGGCCTTTGTCGTCGGACGATCCGCGCCCGCGAATAACCACGCCTTTGTCGGTTTCCTCTAACGCCGGTTCAAACGGCGGAGTGTCCCACAGATCAAGCGGGTCCACCGGCTGCACATCGTAATGGCCGTAAAACATAACATGCGTGCCCCCGTCTGCATGGCCCCCGTCTGCATGGGCCATGACCATCGGATGGCCTGTGGTTTTGCGTTTGCTTGCGTCAAAGCCGATGGTTTTCAGATCATTGACCAGCCAATCCGCGGCACGGTCGCAATCCGCGGCAAATTCGGGGTCAGTGGAAATCGACGGAATGCGCAACAGGTCAAGCAGCCGTTCGGTCGCCTCTGGCAGGTTTTCGTCAATTTTGGCAAGGACAGCGTCTAGGGTCATTGGAAGGCTCCGGCAAATGTGAATCAGCCGGAGCGTATCAGGCGTGCACGCCATGTCCAGAGAGGCTGGTCAGGGTGCGGGATACGAGCTAACATTAGCCCAACCATTCTGGAGGGAAATATGGGTAGGATTCTGGCGGGCCTGAGTGTGGCCGTAATTTTGGGTGCTGGCGCGGTCGCGGCAGAGCCGATTGATACAAAAACGGCAAAGAAACTGTTGTTCAAGCCGAACAAAGTTGAAATCGAAATATTACCGCAAAGTTTTTTAAACGACGGGGAGCGCGCGGCGCTTCGATTGAATCTGCTGGATCAGAAATTTCAGTATTATGGTGCCTTTGCGGTATCACCTGCCAATGGGGCGGCGTCTTTGGGTGATATCAAGGGTGCGATGGGGGCGATTAACCACCACAGTCTGGATGCAGCCCGCGCCGCGGCCCTTGCTGGCTGTAACGCCGAGCGCAATGGCGGGGGGGAATGTGTGATTATCGGTTTGGTGCGCCCAGCAGGCTGGAGTGAAACAGGGTTCCAACTGAGTTCAGATGCGACATTGGCATTCCGCAAGAAATACCGCGGGGGCGGCGGCCCCAAGGCATTCGCCATATCACCAAAAACGGGTGAATACGCATTTGCCAAAGGGGATGATGCAGACCAGACCGCATTGGCCAGCTGCAACGCGGTTGCCAAGCCAAAAGGGGCGAGTGATTGCGAAATTGTGATCCAGAACTAAAGATTACCTGCAGCGTCAATTTGTAACCTATTCCAAAGAATATTTGGGCGATAATGTGTAGGCATTCTACAATCGGGCGCGATTCTACGGTGCCTGAAAAGGGAGCCTAACATTGAATTATTCTGTCAAACTCGATGAAAGCCTGCAACGTTTGCATGATGAGGGGCGCTATCGCACCTTTATTGACATTGAGCGGCGCAAAGGTGCCTTTCCGCACGCGATCTGGCGCCGTCCTGATGGGACGGAGCAACCGATTACGGTTTGGTGTGGCAATGATTATCTGGGCATGGGCCAGCACCCGCATGTGCTTGAAGCGATGCACGAAGCATTGGATGCCACCGGTGCGGGGTCTGGCGGCACGCGTAATATTTCCGGCACCACGGTATATCACAAACAGCTAGAGGCCGAGTTGGCCGATCTGCACCAAAAAGAGGCGGCGCTGATATTCACCTCGGCCTATCTCGCCAATGACGCCACGCTTTCAACGCTGCCACGGCTGTTCCCAGGGCTGGTGATTCTTTCGGATGAATTGAATCACGCGTCAATGATCCAGGGCATACGCAACGGGCGCGGTGACAAGAAAATCTGGCGCCATAATGACATGGCACACTTGCGTGAATTGCTTGAGGCGCTGGACCCCGATCAGCCGCGCGTGATAGCCTTTGAATCGATCTATTCGATGGATGGTGATTTTGGCCCGATTAAGGAAGTGCTTGATCTGGCTGATGAATTCAACGCGCTGACCTATATTGACGAGGTCCACGCCGTGGGCATGTATGGCCCGCATGGCGCTGGTGTTGCCGAACGTGACGGGTTGATGGACCGGATCGACATTATCAACGGCACCCTTGGCAAAGCATACGGTGTGATGGGTGGCTATATCGCCACCTCCGCCAAAATGGCGGATGCGATCCGATCATATGCGCCAGGTTTTATTTTCACCACCAGTCTGCCGCCTGCGGTTGCGGCGGGGGCGGCGGCATCCGTGAAACATCTAAAGACCGATCCGCATTTGCGCGCGTTGCAGCAAACACAGGCACGTATTCTGAAGGACCGCCTTAAGGCGCTTGGCCTGCCGATCATTGACCACGGCACCCACATCGTTCCAGTGCATGTCGGTGATCCGGTGAAATGTAAGATGTTATCGGACCGGTTGCTGGAAGATCATGGGATTTACGCCCAGCCAATCAATTTCCCGACCGTGCCACGCGGCACTGAACGGTTGCGGTTTACCCCGTCACCAGTGCATGGACCCGAGGAGATAGACAAGCTGGTGGGGGCGTTAGACGAGCTGTGGTCGCAA
This sequence comes from Profundibacter sp., assembly GCF_056498605.1. Classification (NCBI taxonomy): domain Bacteria; kingdom Pseudomonadati; phylum Pseudomonadota; class Alphaproteobacteria; order Rhodobacterales; family Paracoccaceae; genus Profundibacter; species Profundibacter sp. The sequence continues at coordinate 38,136 of NZ_JBSMEZ010000024.1, read as the reverse complement.
TGTGCGCTAAATCGCGCCGAACTAACTGGTTAGTCTTTGTAAACGTGCATAATTGGTTGTTCTGTGCTACGTTATCCGTAATAGATCGGCGCATATCGAATCGCCGACTATTTTGGGGATGATTGCGTGACGACGGAGCAGGGTAAATGATCAGGCGGATTTTCTCGTCTAAAGAGGCTGAAGACGACGCGCCGAGCGGTTTCGACGCCTATGATCTGCGCCTTGGTGACGTGATGCGCGGCGAGCGTGCAACGCTTGGAAAATCCCTGCTGGATGTGCAACGCGAATTGAAAATCAAGGCGACCTATATTGCTGCGATTGAAAATGCAGACCCGACCGCCTTTGGCTCCCCCAGTTTTATTGCAGGATATGTGCGTTCATACGCTCGCTATCTGGGGTTGGAACCGGAATGGGCTTATCAGGAATTCTGTAAAGAAAGCGATTACGAAACGGCGCATGGTATGTCGGCCGAGGCTTCTAGCACGGCAGCGGTCAAGCCCGCGCGCCAAAAACGTGAAAACCGTGATCCGCTTGCGGATCCGAACGCGGCGTTTGTGCCGCAAAAAGAACCGATGTTTGCCAATATCGAGGCTGGTGCAATCGGCTCGGTGCTGGTTCTGGTCGCGTTGATTGGTGGCATTGGCTATGGTGGCTGGTCGGTGTTGCAAGAGGTGCAGCGAGTGCAATTCGCACCGGTTGAACAATCGCCTGGTGTGACCGATACGGTTGATCCGTTGGCCGCGAGCGAAGATGTGATTGCCGCTGTTGACCAATCCACGGGGTTTGTTGCCCCGACCCCCGATGCGCTTGACCGTTTGTATCGCCCACAGGCGCTGGACGTGCCGGTGATGGTGGCGCGTGACGGGCCTATTTCGGCGCTGAACCCGCAGAATTTTGGCACCCTTGCCCCCGACGATAACCTAAACGGCGATGACCTGCGCCGTGTGATGGCCGGTCTGGATGCACCAGACCTGTCGCCCGATCCAACCTTGATCAAGGTGGTCGCGGACGGTGTGCCCGAAGTTTCGATATTTGCTGTGCGCCCTGCGTGGGTGCGGATCAAATCGGCGGACGGCACTGTGATCTTTGAAAAAGTCATGGATGCAGGCGAAAAATTTGTTTTGCCCAAAACCGAAGAACCACCAACGCTGCGCACGGGTTATGCCGGCACGGTATATTTTGCGGTGAACGGGCAAACCTACGGGCCTGCCGGTGAAGGGGCGTCTGTCGTCAGCAAAATCGCCTTGGGCCAGGACGAGATCAAGGCAACCTATGCTTTGGCGGATCTGACTGCCAGCGAAGAGCTGGCCAGCGTCGTTGCGGCCCTTTCGGTTGCCCCTGTGGCCCAAACGCCCGAAGAATAATCCCGCATCAGACATTGCCTGTTATTACCTGCGTGATTATCTATCCCTAGACACATGTTGAAACTGGCCAAGAAGGCTGATCGATAATGCATAACCCAATCCGTCCATGGCGCGATATTTACCGCCGTAAATCGCGTAAAATCCATGTCGGCACTGTGCCCGTCGGGGGCGATGCGCCGATTGCGGTGCAGACGATGACCAATACACTGACATCGGATGCTGGCGCGACCATTAAACAAGTGCTGGCTTGTGCCGAGGCGGGGGCAGACATCGTTCGGGTATCCGTGCCGGATGTTGCCTCGTCTGCCGCACTAAAGGAAATCGTAACCGAGAGCCCCGTACCGATCGTGGCCGACATCCATTTCCACTATAAACGCGCGATTGAGGCCGCCGAGGCCGGGGCGGCCTGTTTGCGGATCAACCCGGGCAATATTGGCAAGCCTGAGCGGGTGCGCGATGTGATTCAGGCGGCCAAGGATCACGGTTGTTCCATCCGTATTGGCGTAAATGCCGGATCACTGGAAAAGCACCTGCTGGATAAATACGGCGAGCCATGCCCTGACGCGATGGTTGAAAGCGGTCTGGAACATATCAAAATCCTGCAAGACAATGATTTCCACGAATTCAAGATATCGGTCAAAGCGTCCGATGTGTTCATGACCGCCGCCGCCTATCAACAACTGGCAGACGCCACAGACGCGCCGATTCATCTGGGGGTGACCGAGGCAGGCGGGCTGGTTTCAGGCACGATCAAATCGGCCATCGGGCTGGGGAACCTGCTGTGGATGGGCATTGGCGACACCATTCGCGTGTCCCTGTCGGCGGATCCGGTGGAAGAGGTCAAAGTCGGCTTTGAAATCCTGAAATCACTGGGGTTGCGCCATCGCGGTGTGAACATCATTTCCTGCCCGTCCTGTGCGCGGCAAGGGTTTGATGTGATCAAGGTGGTGGACACGCTGGAACGTCGTCTGGAACACATCAAAACCCCGATGAGCCTGAGCATCATCGGCTGTGTGGTCAACGGGCCGGGCGAGGCATTGATGACCGATGTCGGGTTCACCGGTGGCGGGGCTGGCAGCGGTATGGTGTATCTGGCAGGCGCGCAGAGCCATAAACTAAGCAATGACGAGATGATCGAACATATCGTTCAACAGGTTGAAGAACGTGCCGTGGTCATTGATGCTAAACTGGCAGAAGAAGAGGTGGCAGGTGGCTGATATTGCAGGAAAAATCTCTGCAATGGGTTTGCTTCTACCACCCGAACCAGTGATGCCTGAGGGCGTTGTTTTACCATTCCCGCCCGTTCTGGTGCGGGGCAATCTGGTGTTTGTCTCGGGCCACGGCCCACAAAACAGCGACGGAACATTGGCAGGGCCGTTCGGGCAGGTCGGTGTGGATGTAACTGTCGATGAGGGCTACGTTTTGGCGCGAAAAACAGGGCTGTCGATCCTTGGCTCTCTGGAACGCGAGCTGGGTGATCTGGACCGCATAACCGCATGGTGCAGCATATTCGGCATGGTGAATTGCGCTGCCGGATTTGGCCAGCAACCGGCGGTGATCAACGGCTTTACCGATCTGGTTATTGAGGTGTTTGGCAAAGAGGTCGGCGCCCATACGCGGTCAGCCGTGGGCATGGTGTCATTGCCGTTTGCGATAGCCGTCGAAATTCAGGCAGAACTGTTGATCGACGGCTAAAGCATGTGTTTGGCCGCTATTCGTTGCGGGCTGTTTCGACCATATCGCGCATGGCATCCAGTGGCACATAGCCCCGCACCATTTGGCCATCCAGAATAAACGTCGGAGTGCCGGAAATCTGCAACCTTTGACCAAGCGCGCGATTGGCTTGAATGGCTTGGGTCACTTCGGTGCTTTCCATCTTTTCCAGCAGGGCTGCGGCGTCCAGATCAAACTCTTTGGCCATATTGGCCAAGGCATCGCTGCTGGGGGCGCCACGCAGCTCCATCAGGGCGGCGCTGACCTTTTCATAGGCGCCGGGGCCAGCGACCATCAACGTGGCCAATGCAAATTTGGCAGTGGTCAGGGATTCCGGCCCGAGGATTGGAAATTCTTTGTATATCAGGCGGATATTGCCATCTGATGCGACCAGTTCGGTGACTTCGGGGTGGGCGCGTTTACAATAAGGGCAGCGATAATCGGAAAATTCGACGATGGTGATGTCGCCGTCAGGATTGCCGCCGACATAGGACACGCCATCATTGTAGATTTCATCGTTGTTTGCCAACAATAGGGCAGCATCGTTGTTCTCGGCCTCTGCGGCTTGGCGGCCTTCCAACACAGCGATGGCTTCTAGCAATACCTCGGGGTTTTCCATCAGATAGGCGCGCACTTCGGCGCGAAACACGTCACGCTCGGTGTCGGTCATAGTAATGATGTCGGTGGCATAGGCCGGATTGACGAAAGTCAGGGCGGTAAGTGTTGCCGCGAGAATAAGGCGTTTCATATCTGAAGTTATCTCCGTTGTTGCACTGCTTTTGCAGCTCTTAGCACATCTTGTGCCCTGTTCCAGCCAGCAGAGCCACGCGGCAAAAGGCCCGCGGCGCGTTTGGCATGGATTGCGGCATCTTTCAGACGGCCTTGTAGCGCATATCGTTCGGCGGTGGCTAGGGATGCCATGCCGTTATTGCCGGATTTTGCATAAGCCACGGCCAGATCGCGCATCATGCGGGCATCTTGCGGATCACGGGCGCGGGCCTTTTTCAGCACCGATAACGCCTTTTTGATGCTGGGTCCGGTGTTCTGGGCCAACAACGCGCGGCCATATCCGGCAAGGATCAGGGCCTCGTTCGGGGCCAGATTGACGGCCCTGGCATAGGCCGCAGCTGCGGCTTTGGCTTGACGGGATTCCAGCAGGATTTGCCCTTTTAGTTCATGTGCATATGGATCATTGGGGCGGGCGGCAATCAGCGCGTTTACTTCGCGCAGCGCCTTTTTCGCGTTAGGGATACGATGATAGGCGATAGCCCGCATCATCATGCTCACATCGTTAAATCCGGTTTTTTTGGCTTCACGCAGGCTCCAGCGTGAGTTGCGCAAAAAAGCACCCAGTTTGCCACGGGTGCGGGCATACCAATAGGCCGAGTTCGGATCGGGTTTGCCTTGTGGCGCATAGGCGGCGGCATAGCCCTTGATCGCGCGAAGGCGCTCGCGTGACAATGGGTGGGTCAGCGCATATGGGTCGCGGCGCGCGGCTGACAGGGCTTCTTGGCCGCGAAAAATATTCAGCACGTCAACCATCGCCTGCGGATCAATCCCCGCCCGCGCCATATAGCGCGCGCCGGACTGGTCAGCCGATACTTCTTCGCCACGGGTATGGGCCAGAAAAACCCGCTGTGCGGCGCCTGCAGCGCCAAGGGCGAGACCCGCACCTGCTTGCGAATTGCCAGAGGCGGCAGCGGCGATGCCGGACAGTAAAATCCCCAGACCGGCGGCAGTTTTGGCCGACCGCATGTTGGCCAGACGCCGCGAGATATGACCATTGGCGATATGGGCGGCCTCGTGCGCGATCACCGCTTGCAATTCTTGCGGGGTTTTTAGTTTCAGGATCAGGCCCGAATGGATGAACATGTGGTTGTTGTCGATCACAAAGGCATTCAGCGATGAATCATTGATCACCAGAATTTTGATCCGCCCCGCATTCAGCCCTGCTGCGGTGAAAATCGGGCGGGCCAGTTTGCGTAGGGCAAATTCGATTTCAGCATCACGGATCAGGCTTTGGGCGCGGGCAGGCGTCATCAGCACGCCAGTGGCCGCGACCCAGAACAGCGCGAGTGTCAGAATACGTTTGATAAGGATGACTGCCATTGACCTTCATTCATTGTCTTGGGACAAAGCTGTTAAGTTTTGGGCCCGTAAATTGGGCGCAGTTTGAGAGGGTTGGATGAAAACATCAAGTCGAAGCGTGGTTGATCCCTTTATCGTGATGGATGTGATGGAATCGGCGCGTGCTGCGGAAGAGGCGGGGCGCCACATTATCCATATGGAAGTAGGCCAGCCGGGGACGGCGGCACCTGCGGGTGCGCGTGCGGCATTGGCGGCGGCAATGCAGGATCAGGCGATGGGGTATACCGTGGCGCTGGGGTTGCCGGAACTGCGGGCGCGGATCGCGTTTCTATATAGGGACTGGTATGGCATCACGCTTGATCCGGCGCGGGTGATTGTAACGCCGGGATCATCGGGCGCGTTCATTCTGGCGTTCACCACGCTGTTCGATGCAGGTGCGCGGGTTGGGCTGGGTGAACCTGGCTATCCGTCGTATCGCCAGATCCTATCGGCATTGGATCTTGCACCTGTTGGTATCCAGACCTCGGCGCAAAACCGCTTGCAGCCGGTGGCGTCGGATCTGAAAGGACTAAAACTTGATGGGTTGATTTGCGCCTCACCGGCGAATCCTTCGGGCACGATGCTGGACCGAGGCGCGATGGAAGGATTGATCGGGGCCTGTGCGGATCAGGGCATCAGCTTTATTTCAGACGAAATTTATCACGGTATTCAATATGAAGGCCGTGCGGTATCGGCGCTAGAGGTCAGCGACGATGTCTATGTGATCAATTCATTTTCCAAATATTTTTCGATGACCGGCTGGCGGGCCGGCTGGATGATTGTGCCTGATGATCATGTGCGGGTGATCGAGCGGTTGGCGCAAAATATGTTTATCTGCCCCTCGCACGCCTCGCAAATTGTGGCGCTGGCGGCGATGGAATGCGGCGACGAGCTGGAGGCGAATATGGTGGTTTACGCTGAGAACCGCCGCCTGATGCTGGAAGGGTTGCCCAAAGCAGGGTTTGACAAAATCGCGCCGCCGGACGGGGCGTTTTACATCTATGCGGATGTGTCCGACATCACGACTGACAGCCGCGCATTCGCCGCTGAAATACTGGAGCAGGCTGGGGTTGCGGTGACGCCGGGGCTGGATTTTGACCATATCCGCGGGGCGGGTACGTTACGGTTTTCCTATGCGCGGGCGACGGTGGATATTGTGGAAGGACTGGCGCGGTTGCAGGTGTTTATGCAGGAACGGCCCAAGCCCAAGGAATAAAGATGGGGAAGGTTGTTTCCGAATTGAGAGGGGCGCGTTATAGTCTTGGGAAAACGGGCACTTTGAATATGGGCAATATGATACGGGTATTTCTGCTGACGATCCTTGCAATGTGCGGGGGCGCGGTTCAGGCGCAAAACCTGTCGGCACTGGCGCGACTGGATGCAACCCGTTCGTTCATTCGGGATCAGGGGTGTTGCGGGCTGTCGATTGATCTGCATTTGTCACAAGCGGTGCCGTATCGCGTGTTCACACTGGATGAACCCATGCGGTTGGTCGTGGATTTTCGCGAGGTGGACTGGGGCGGGATTTCGTCCGAGACATTGCTGGAAGGCCAGAACAACGCAAGCGGGGTTCGGTTTGGCCTGTATCGCCCGGGTTGGTCGCGCATGGTGGTTGACCTGAAGGGGCCGATGGCGGTGCAGACGGCGGGGATGGTAACCGACCCGTCCGAGGGCGAGGCCACGGTGCAATTGCGTTTGATCCCATCGTCACAGGCCGAATTTTCAGCCACTTCGGGTGCCCCCGCCAGCGCAATGTGGGGCGAGCCGAGAGTTGCAGATGTGCCGGAACTGATAAAACGGCGCACCGGCGAGGGGCCACTGGTGGTGGTGCTGGACCCCGGGCATGGCGGAATTGATCCGGGGGCCGAAACCGGCGGGGAAAGTGAAGCGCAACTGATGTTGACCTTTGCGCGTGAACTAAAAGAGGTTTTAACGCGAGCAGGCGGGTTTACGGTGGTGATGACTCGCAGCGAGGATGTTTTTGTGCCGCTGGAAACCCGCGTCAGCATTGCGCGAAGGGCGGGGGCGGATGTGTTTATATCGCTACATGCAGACGCATTAAGCGAGGGCCGCGCATCGGGGGCAACGGTATACACCTTGTCGGAAACCGCATCGGACGAGGCATCGGCCAAGTTGGCCGAGCGCCACGAGCGCAGTGACTTGCTGGCGGGGGTCGATCTGTCTGGGCAGGACGATGTGATCGCAGGTGTGCTGATGGATCTGGCGCGGTTGGAAACCGCACCTAGGGCGGACAAGTTGGCAGACCAACTGGTGATTGATATTCGTGAGGCGGTGGGCAAGATGCACAAGCGGCCGCGCCAAAAGGCAGGATTTTCTGTTCTAAAAGCGCCGGATATCCCCTCCGTTTTGATCGAGCTTGGCTTTTTGTCCAGCGCAGATGATCTGGAAAACCTTTCGTCGCCTGTCTGGCGCGGCTGGGCGGCGGACGGGATTCGGGCGGCACTGGCGGCTTGGGCGATTACAGATGCCGCCGAGGCACAACTTTTGCGACAATGACGTGGATTTAGTGATAAAACTGGCGTGTTTGTGCTGATTAATGCGGATCACGTTTTGACCCTAGGGGGCAGCGCCCCTATATACTGTTGGAACCCTTTGGCTGGAGAGCGCAATTGATCCGAACCACACTATCCTTTTTCGGCGCGATATTTAGCTGGTTGACCATTGCCGCTTTTATGGGGGCACTGACGCTGGGCGCTGTTTTCTGGATGTATAGCCGTGATTTACCCAGCCACGAGTCGCTGGCGCAATATACCCCGCCAACGATCAGCCGGATTTATTCAAGCGAGGGGCGGATCATTGACGAATTTGCCAAGGAACGCCGCCTGTTCGCTCCGATTGAGGATGTGCCTGATCTGGTAAAACAGGCGTTCATTTCGGCCGAGGACAAAAATTTTTACAACCACAAGGGCTATGACGTTCTGGGCATTGTCAAAGCGGCAATCGATGCGGCGCGGGGCGGGCGTTTACGCGGGGCCTCGACCATCACCCAGCAGGTGATGAAAAACTTTTTGCTAAGCTCGGACAGGTCTGCCGAACGCAAGGTCAAGGAATTGATTCTTGCCTCGCGTCTGGAACAGACCCTGAGCAAAGAAAAAATCCTTGAGCTGTATCTGAACGAGATTTTTTTGGGGCAAAACAGTTTTGGCGTCGCGGCTGCGGCACAAACCTATTTCAACAAAACGCTGGATCAGTTGAAGCCCGAAGAAGTGGCGTATCTGGCAGTTTTGCCCAAAGCGCCTTCACGCTATCACCCTGTGCGCCAGCATGACCGTGCTGTGGCGCGGCGCAATTTCGTGCTAAAGGAAATGTTTGAAAACGGCTATCTGACCAAGGATGCCTATGAAACCGCCCGTGATGCGCCACTGTTGACGGTGCAAAATGGCGACTTTGACAGTTTCAAAAAGGCCCTGCCACCGCGCGATTATTTCACCGACGAAATCCGTCGCCAGCTGACCAAGGATTTTGGCGAGGGCGAGTTTTTCTCGGGCGGGTTAAGTATCCGCGCGACGATTGACCCCGAGATGCAAATTGAGGCCGCCAAAGCGATGCGGAGTGGGTTGGAGAAATATGACCGCAATCAGGGTGTTTGGCGCGGCACAGGCCAGACATTGCCACCCGAGGCATTGGTGGACGAGGCAACATGGCGGGCTGCATTGGCCGATTTGCGCATTGCCCGTGATGTGTTTCTAGAGAGCCAATGGCATCCGGCGGTGGTGCTAGAAGTGACAAAGAATGGCGCACGTGTTGGCATCGAAGCTGTCGAGACCAAGGAGGGCGGTAACTGGGTGCCCGCCAAAGATATGGGCTGGGCCCGCAAGCGTCTGGAAAACGGCAAGCTGGGACCAAAAGGTAAACTGCTGGAAGTGGGCGATGTGGTGCATATCCGTGCGATGGTGACGGATAGCGATGGTAGTTTCATCCGTTGGACCCTGCGCCAGATCCCTGAAATTCAGGGCGGGTTTATGGCGATGGATGTGAACTCGGGCCGTATCATCGCCATGCAAGGCGGGTTTTCCTATCAACATTCGGTGTTTAACCGTGCAACTCAAGCGCTGCGCCAGCCCGGCTCGAATTTCAAGCCGATCGTCTATGCGGCGGCGCTGGACAGTGGCTATACCCCTGCGACAATTGTCGTCGATGCGCCGATTGAGTTTTCCACCGGCCGCGGCATTTGGCGGCCGACGAACGCGTCGAACCGGTTTTACGGACCAACGCCGTTGCGCACCGGGATCGAGCAATCGAGAAACATTATGACGGTGCGTCTGGCCAGCGAAATTGGCATGGATGTGGTGGCGGAATATGCCGAGAAATTTGGCCTGTATGAGCGGATGGACCAGTTTTTATCTGGTGCGTTGGGCGCACAGGAAACTACCTTGATGAAGGTTGTAACTGCCTATGCGATGATCGCCAATGGAGGTGAGCGGGTCCAGCCAACGCTGGTTGACCGTGTGCAGGATCGGTACGGTAATACCATCTATCGGCGCGATCAGCGGGTGTGTGACGACTGCCAACTGGCAACTTTGCCCGCCGGACAGTCACCGGAGATCCAATCGGACCGCGAACGGGTGATTGATGCGATCACCGCCTATCAGATTCGATCGATGATGCAGGGCGTGGTCCAACGAGGCACGGCCAAAGGTCGGGTCAATCTGGGTGTACCAGTCGCGGGCAAAACAGGGACTACGAATGATGCCAAAGATGTGTGGTTCACTGGTTTCACCTCGAACATCGTTGCGGGCTGTTACATGGGGTTTGATACACCGCGCTCATTGGGGCGCGGGGCCTTTGGTGGGTCGATGTGTGCACCCGTGTTCAACCAGTTCATGAAACAAGCCACCCGCAAATATGGCGGCGGTAAATTCGCGGTGCCACCAGGGGGCCATTTCATCAAGATCGACCGCTATACCGGCGCCCGCCTGTCGGATGATGCATCCGGACCCAACGTGGTGGCCGAATACTTCCGCGATGGCGAAGACCCGATATTCGGCATTACCTTTGATGGTGGCTTTGCGATGGGGGCAAACCTGCCTTTGTTCAAAGAGGCCGAGACAACCACCACAGTGACCACATCGAGCGGCGAGACGATCAATCTGGGCGGCAAGGCCAGTTTCGGGTCTCTGTCATCGGGCGGACTGTATTAAGCCTGCGCCTGACCTCTATTGTAACCAAACTATATTTTTATTACCCTCTAAGTCATTAAAGAGTTGATTTGGAATCGGGGACGTAAATGGGATTATTTGCACTTATTTTTATGACATCGCTTGGACTTGGAGCGCTTGCTTTCAATCTTTTTGACGATGATGATGACAATGATGTCCCCCCCGAAGAAGAGAATACCCAAAATGGCACCGATGGTGATGATGTCCTTACTGGCAGCGTGGTGGATGACATCCTTAACGGTGGAGCCGGTGATGATACCCTGCGCGGTCGTGCCGGCGATGACACGCTGAACGGCGATGCGGGCGAAGACGTGCTTCATGGCTGGATCGGCAATGATATCCTGCGCGGTGGCGACGGGGACGACGGTTTATACGGCGGCGATGATGATGATACCTTGTATGGTGGTTCCGGGAGGGATCAATTGGAAGGTGGGGCTGGCGACGATGTGCTTTATGGCGGTGCTGATGAGGACCTTCTTATTGGTGGGGATGGCAACGATGAGCTTCACGGTGGTTCCGGTGATGATACGCTGGTTGGCGGCACAGGAGAGAACATTCTATATGGCGATGAAGGTAATGACGGCCTCACCTCGGATAGTGGCAACAGTCGCCTTTATGGCGGAGCCGGAAATGATATGTTTTTTGTTTCAGGCGGTAACAACCTCGTAGAAGGCGGCGATGGTAATGACTCGATCTTCGGACGGGACAGTCACAACGATGAGCTTCATGGGGGCGATGGTGATGATTACATCCTGGGCTCGGCAGATAGTGTGCTTTATGGTGGTGCGGGCAATGATCAGCTTGAGACCGGCTACAATGATGAATATGGCGACTTCATTCCTTTTGTCGGTGAATTATATGGCGGTGCTGGTGACGATGTTTTGCGTGGCAGCGGCTTGCTTGATGGTGGTGACGGCAATGATACTTTGATTGGGCCTGCGAATGCTACTGCCGAGACGACCCTGACGGGCGGGGCCGGCGTTGACACATTTGCCGTTGGTTACGGGTTTCATCCAGATGCCCCTAGCAATACGCTCGACTATGGCTATGAGGCCGTGACGATTACCGATTTCGATCCGGCGACCGAGGTTTTACAGGTCACTGTGGCGACCGATACAATCGATCAGACCCTGCTTACGACCGAAACACACGGCGATGACCTTTGGGTGGTTTTGGTTGACACTAGCGGTCAGGAATTTGTTGCGGCAGTAATAGAAGGTGTCAGCGGGGATAGTATTGCGGATGGTAGTATCATCTTGCAGCCCCAACTTACGTTTTAGCAACCGCACCAACCCTTGCCCCTGACCTGTGCGATTGCTATCAGGCGAGGTGAATAACCGTCATCAGGGGCAGGGACCATGCGCGCAGAAATTGAAAACACCGTTGCCGCGATTGATAAATCGCTCGGCCTGTTGCGCCAGCGGATGGATTGGGACACCGCCAAACACCGGCTGGAGGAATTTGACGCGCGGGTCGAGGACCCGACCCTGTGGGATGATCCCACCAAGGCACAAAAACTGATGCGGGACCGGCAAGCGCTGCTGGATGCGATCAAGACCTATGAGGATATCAGCCAAGAGATGTCTGACAACGTCGAGATGATCGAATTGGGCGAGATGGAGGATGATCAGGAGGTCATCACCGAGGCCGAGAATGCGTTGATCAAACTGGCCAAGCTGGCCGCGCAAAAAGAACTGGAAGCGTTGCTGAATGGCGAGGCGGATGGCAATGACACGTTCCTCGAGATCAATTCGGGCGCTGGCGGCACCGAAAGCTGTGACTGGGCCAACATGCTGGCGCGCATGTATGTGCGGTGGGCCGAGAAGAAGGGCTATAAGGTCGAGCTGCAAAGCGAGACTGCGGGCGAGGAGGCGGGGATAAAATCGGCCGCCTACAAGATCAGCGGCCCCAACGCCTATGGCTGGCTGAAATCCGAAAGTGGTGTGCACCGGCTGGTGCGGATTTCACCGTTTGATTCAGCCGCTAAACGGCACACCTCGTTTTCATCCGTCTGGGTTTATCCGGTGGTTGATGACAACATCGAAATCGAAGTGAACCCCGCCGATATCCGCATTGATACCTACCGGTCCTCAGGCGCTGGTGGGCAGCACGTTAACACCACGGATTCCGCTGTGCGTATCACTCACTTGCCCACCAATATCGTGGTGACTTCGTCGCAGAAATCCCAGCACCAGAACCGTGATATCGCCATGAAGGCATTGAAATCGCGGCTCTACCAGATCGAGTTGGACAAGCGCAACGAGGCGATCAACGAGGCGCATGAAAATAAGGGTGACGCGGGCTGGGGCAACCAGATACGCAGCTATGTTTTGCAACCCTACCAGATGGTTAAGGACTTGCGGACCAATTACGAGACCTCCGACACCCAAGGGGTGCTGAACGGTGATCTGGACGCGTTCATGGCCGCCACACTGGCAATGGATGTCGCCGGAAAATCCCGCGCCGAGGCGCAGGGCGACGACTGACCTTACGCGGTGGTTATCGTCGGATAATAGATTTCCCTTGCCGAAAGCACATTTCACCCATTAGCCTTTGATGTTCGAATGGGAGAAATAAGAATGACAGCAACACAAGAATTGGCACCATCAAAGGTACCAGAAATAAATACCGTTACAGTTTCAATGCTTAAACAGGCAATTCAGGCGGGGTGGAGCGATTTCATGGCCTACCCGTTATTTGGCCTGTTCTTTGGCGGGGTCTATTTTTTGGGCGGAGTTTTGATCTGGTATGTGACCCGCGTGACCGGCAATGCCTATTGGATCATGATCCTTGGCTTTGGCTTTCCGTTGATCGGGCCGTTTCTGGCCGTGGGTCTGTATGAAATCAGCCGCTGCCGCGAACGGGGTGAAAAACCAACCTGGGCTTGTCTGTTGGGCATGGCGTACCGGCAAAAGAACCGCCAGTTCCCGTCAATCATCGTGGTAATCGTGTTTATCTTTATGATCTGGACCTTTGCAGGCCATATGATTTTCGCCGTGTTTATGGGCCTGTCGACAATGACCAATATATCCTCTTCGTTTGATGTGTTCCTCACGGCAAACGGGATGACCATGTTGGCTGTCGGGTCTGTTGTCGGGGCGATATTGGCTGGGTTGATCTACGCGATCACCGTCATGGGGCTGCCGCTGCTGCTGGACCGCGAGCTGGATTTCGTCACCGCGATGATCGTCAGTTTCCAGACCGTGCTGCAAAATCTGCCTGTTATGGTGCTGTGGGGGCTGATCATTGCTGTGACGCTGGCCATTGCGATGCTGCCGCTTTTTCTGGGGCTGCTGGTTATGTTGCCGGTGCTTGGGCATGCGTCATGGCATCTTTACCGGATGGCGCTTAGCCCTGAAGCATAACCCGTATGACAAAAAAAACGGGCGCCAGCATAGCAGCGGCACCCGTTGAAAATTCAATCCTGAAATTATCAGGCTTTGTCGGCAGGTTTCGGCAAAGGTGTGGATTTTCCTGCCTTGCTAAGGGGGTCATCCTGACGCTGAACCGAGCCTTCAAAATGGGCACCTGATTCAATTGCGATTGTTTTGTGGATGATGTCGCCTTCAACCCGCGCACTGGAAGTCAAGCGCACCTTCAGGCCGCGCACACGGCCCACAACGCGACCATTCACCACCACATCATCGGCCATCACTTCGCCTTTGATCGTGGCGCCCTCGCCAACCGTTAGCAGATGGGCGCGAATGTCGCCATCCACCTGACCCTCGACCAGGATGTCGCCCGAGGTTTTCAGGTTCCCTTTGATGTGCAGATCGGAAGATAGCACAGATGCAGGGGGCTTTGGTTTCGGGGCGGTTGCCTGAAAATCGCTTGCGGGTTTCGGCGCGTCTTTTGCTGCCGGTTTGTCACTTGCGCCCGCTTTGGGGCCAGGTTCATTGATTTTGCTCTTAGAAAACATCTTTTGCTGCCTTGATATAAGTCATCGGGTTAACGGCTTTGCCGCCGACGCGCACTTCATAGTGTAAATGCGTGCCTGTAGAACGTCCAGTATTCCCCATAGCACCAATTTGCTGCCCGCGCGAGACCCTTTGGCCAGCCTTCACAAGAATTTTTGACATATGGGCATAGCGGGTTTCGATCCCGAAGGCGTGCTGGATTTTGACCAGTTTGCCATATCCCTGCCCCCAACCGGCCGAATAGACGACGCCATCGGCGGTGGCATAGATCGGGGTGCCTTGGGAGGCGGCGAAATCAGTGCCTTTGTGCATCCGCCCCCAGCGCATCCCAAAACCGGATGTAAAGCGGAATGCGGATTTAACCGGCAGGGCAAAGGGCGCCTTTTGCGCGGCGATGCGATACAGGTTCAGCCGGTCCAGATTGTTCAAGATACCATTGGCGCGCAGGGTATCTGCATCCGGTTCTTGCCCCATTGTCGAATAGGACAGCGGCATTAGCGGACCACCTTGTCCGGAATACCCGCGGCGCACTTGTGAAATCAGGCTGTCGCTGGACAGGCCAGCGGCACTGAACATTTTGTCCAGTGGTTTGACCGAAATTGTCATCGCATCTTCGAGTTGGGTAAAGATGCGGTCATTACGTTCCTTGACCACTTCGGCCTGAAACTCCAGCTCGCGGGCGTAATCAAACGCTTTTTCCGCATCAGTGGCGATCTGGTCGCGCTCGGCTGCAGTGCTTTCCAGCGCGGCGGTCAGAAAATCAACGGTGCCGACAGCGTCATCAACGCGCCCGGCAGCGGTTTTGCCGCCTTGCGGCGTGCCGTTTAGCTCAAACGACAGCTGCGCGGTTTCATTTCGGGCCTTGTCACGCTCACCCATAGTGTTGCGCAGGGTGGACTGGATTACGTCGATGCCTTTTTCCAGTTCGGCACGCCGATCCTCGGAGGCCAGTAATGCGGATTGCATTTCGGAAATCTGGGCCAGAGCGACGTTGAAGCGTTCGCGTGCAGATTCGGCTTCTTTGGCGCGGATGTCGCGTTCTACCGATAGGGAATTCAGCCGCGTTTCATAGGCGATCTGTTCGCGTTTTGCCTGATCGCGCAGATTGCCCGACCCGATGTTGTCCATCAACAATACCGCAGTGGCGATGATGGCCCAGGCGAAAATTGCAGTGCTGCCGACCCAGCCCAGCAATTGGGTGCTGGGGGTCAGGCGGATGAATTTTGTGTCTGTGTCTGAGCGCAGAAACATGCGGCGTTCAGGGAATTTTCGCCCTAGAACAGCGTCTATTTTCGTGAGTATTTGAGAAGTCAAAACTGATGCCCTATCTGTTTGCCGTGCGTGCAAGCATATGTCCCCATAACGCAGCCTTGCCCAGCTTGATTAACGGAGTGGGGACTCTGGGGCAAGAAATTTGAGCAGTTCCCTTGGCTTATCTCACGGTTCAACCGAAAACAGGCGGGTTTTTGCCTATGGTTCGGAGCATATAGGACAAATCCTGCATTTGCCGCGGCGGGGTGTCGCAGGGGGCGGTCAGGCCCGTAGCTGACGCAGCGCTTCCAGCACCTCTTCGGCGTGGCCCTCGACTTTGACCTTTGGCCAAATGCTGGCGATTTTACCCGCAGCATCAATCAAAAAGGTGGTGCGGGCGATGCCCATGAACGTCTTGCCGTACATCTTTTTCTCGCCCCACACGCCGTAATTCTCGCAGACATGGCTATCTGCATCGGACAGCAGGGGCATCGTCAGATCATATTTGCTGCGGAATTTACCATGTTTGGCAAGGCTGTCTTTCGAGATGCCAAAGACATATGCCCCGAGGTTTTTGAATTCGGGCAACAGTTCGGTAAAGGCACGCGCCTCAAGCGTGCAGCCCGGCGTGTCATCGCGGGGATAGAAAAACAGCACGACCGGGGCAGGGCGCAGCTCAGATAGTGTAATGTCGGCGTCAGTATCACTGGGCCCACCATCACAGGGCAGGGTGAAATCGGGTGCGATTTGGGCGGTTTTTAGCATGTCATACCTCACTGTTCATTTTTCAGGTTTAGTTTTAAGGCTTTACGGGCAAATATAAAGGGACGTATCGGTGTTCTGTCGAGATGACACCTATATAAAGGCACGAATAGGGTAATGAGCGAAGAGAAGGCCATCAAAGCAGAGAAGCGCAAGCGCCGCCGTAAACGCGCGGGCTATGGTCTGTGGGGGCTGGCCAAATTGGTGGTTTTGCTGGTGGCGGTCGGGTTGTTGCTGTTTGCGGTGTCCGGCAAATCGTTCAAAGCACCCGAATGGATGCAGACGCGGATTCTGGAGCAGCTGAATTCGGTGGTGTCGGATGGTGACGTGCAGTTTCAGGCGATCGAGTTGAAATTTGAAAAGGGTTTCAAGCCCACCGTGACGGTGCAAAACTTGGTGCTGCGCAACGCAAGCGACGTTGTCGTTGCACAGGTCACGACAGCCAGTGCATCGCTTTCGCCAAATGCGCTGTTGAAAGGCGAGGTGCGACCGACGGATGTGCGGCTGGAGCGGGCGGCGATCAACCTACGCCGCGCCCGAAACGGTGAATTCGATCTTGGCTTTGGCGTCGTGATGGGGGGAGGCACCTCACCAACGACGACATTGGCTGAATTGCTGGACAGTGTTGACATCGCGTTTGAAACGCCCGTGCTCGCAACCATTGAAACGATTGATCTTAGCCAGTTAACGCTGAACTTTTCGGACGCACGGGCGCGACGCGGCTGGTTGTTGACGGATGGAAAGTTGCGGCTGGGTCAGGACACGCAAAAGGTCGGGATCAGCCTTGGGTTTGATCTGGATTACGGGGCGGAACAGCCAGCAACTGCAGAAATGACGTTTCAAACGCAAAAGGGGTCAGCGGGGGCCAGTTTCGGGGTAGTGATAGAACAGGTTGCAGCACGTGATCTGGCCAGCCAGATACCGGCGCTGGCATGGCTCGAGGTGTTGGATGCACCAATATCGGGCGCGTTGCGGGCCAAAATTGGCGAAGACGGGCTGTTGGGGAAAATGAACGTCACTTTGGAAATTGGCGAAGGGTCATTGCGCCCCACGGATGATGCGCGCGCAATTGCGTTCAATTCTGGTCGCGCCTATTTCGGATTTGATCCAGCGGCGCAAAAAATCCGCTTTGACGAACTGTCGGTGAAAACCGAAGCGGGCCTGCTGGTGGCCGAAGGCCAAGCCTATTTGCGCGAGGTCACCGACGGGGTTCCGGCGGTGATGTTGGGGCAGTTCCGGATAATCGAAGGTGTTGTGAACCCCGAAGGAATATTTGCAGCCCCTGTGGTCGTGTCGGGCGGGGCTGCGGATCTGCGGTTGCGGCTCGATCCGTTCACCCTGACGGTCGGGCAGGCCGTGGTCGAGGACGGGGCGCAAAGCTATCTGGTCAAAGGCGAGATCAAGGCAAACACCACGGGCTGGCATGTGGCGATGGACGCCAAGGCGAGCGAGATCGCGCCGGACCGGCTGGTGGCCCTTTGGCCACTTGCCGCAATTCCCGGCACCCGTGACTGGATCGAGAGCAATGTAAACAGCGCCAGAATATTCAATGTTAACGGATCATTACGGGTGAACACAGGCGAGAAACCGGTCTTTGCGCTTGGTTATGAATTCGATGGCGCCGATGTGCGCTACATGAAAACTCTGCCACCGGTTAAAAACGGTGCAGGGCATGGAACTATTGCGGCCGATCTGCTGACTGTGGTGGTGGAAAAGGGGAAAGTGACGGCACCGGTGGGCGGGGTTCTGGATGTGACCGGCACTGTTTTCCAGATACCGGATATCAACATTAAAGGGCCGCCTGCTGTTGTTAGCCTTCGGGCGCGGGGACCAATACAAGCGGCAATGTCTCTGCTGGATCAGCCACCATTTAAGGTGATGACCAAGGCAGGTCAGCCGATTGATCTGGCGACGGGGCAGGCCGATATTACTGGTGAAATCCGGCTGCGACTGGTCAAGAAAATAGTGGTTGAGGATGTGGATTACGATGTGGCTGCCACGCTGTCGAATGTGCGCAGCACAAAACTGGTCGAGGGGCGGGTTCTGACCGCCGACAAACTGGCCCTGACCGCAACCCCTGACGATGTTGAAATTTCGGGGGCTGGCCGGCTGGGGCAGGTGCCTGTGCAGGGCAAATGGCACCAGCGGATGGGGCCAGAATATGCAGGCTTATCGCGGCTTGAGGGCACGGTCGAGCTGTCACAGCGCTTTGTCAGCGAATTTGGCATCGGGTTGCCCAAAGGCAGTGTGTCGGGTGCAGGTTTAGGGCGGATCGAGATTGACTTGCGCCGTGGGCAGGCATCAAAATTCCGGCTGGTTTCAGATTTGAACCGAGTAGGTTTGCGGCTGGCCGATCTGGGTTGGTCGCTGCCCAAAAATGGCAAAGGCCGGCTCGAGGTTGTTGGCACGCTTGGCTCGCCACCGCGCATCGACAAACTGGTGATCGAAGGCGCGGGGCTGCGGGCCGTGGGCAAGGTGACATTGACGCCCAATGGTGATCTGAAATCGGCACGGTTCTCGCGGGTGCGGCTGGCAGGGTGGCTGGACGCACCGATTGAACTGATCGGGCGCGGGCGCGGCGCAACACCATCGGTCAAGGTGTCTGGCGGCCTTATCGACACGCGCAAAACTACATTTGGCAGCGGATCATCAGGGGCAGGTGCGGGCGGCAAGCTGACAGTGGCGCTGGACCGGTTGATTGTATCCGAAGGCATTACCCTGACTGGATTTCGCGGTGTATTTACACGCCGCCGCGGGTTCACAGGTGATTTCACCGCTCGGCTAAACGGCAAGGCGCCGATATCGGGCGTTGTGGTGCCGTCCAAGGGCGGCAGTTCGTTCCGGATCAAATCCGAGGATGCAGGGGCGGTGTTTCGCGCCGCAGGTGTTCTGGATTCGGTTCGGGGGGGCAGCATGGATTTAACGCTGATCCCGCGCAAAGGATACGAGGGGCAGTATAACGGGCGATTGTCCGGCAAAAAAATCCGTGTCAGAGGGGCACCTGCAATGGCCGATCTGCTGGGCGCAATCAGTGGTATCGGGTTGCTGGAGCAGTTGAACGGGCAGGGCATTGTCTTTGCTGACTATCAGGTGCGGTTCCGCCTGACCCCGCGACAGGTGATTATCACATCGGGCAGCGCGGTTGGCGCGTCGATGGGGGTTTCGATGGACGGGGTTTATAATTTGGGGGTTGGCACGCTGGATATCCAAGGGGTGATTTCACCGATCTATTTCCTGAACGGGATTGGCCGGATTTTCACCCGAAGGGGCGAAGGGCTGTTCGGATTTAACTACCGGATGACCGGCAAAGCAGCAGACCCAAAGGTGCGGGTCAATCCGTTGTCGATCCTTACTCCGGGGATGTTCCGCGAGCTGTTCAAACGCCCACCACCGAAAGTTGCCGAATGAAGCTGTCCGATTTTGATTTTGATCTGCCCGAGGCGTTGATTGCCACGCGGCCCGCGCGGCCCCGCACGTCAGCGCGGATGCTGGTGGCGCATGGCGACGCGATTTCTGATCAGCGCGTTACTGACTTACCAGACGTTTTGCGGGCAGGGGACCGGTTGGTGCTGAACGACACCAAGGTAATCCCCGCGCGCCTGTTCGGGTTGCGCCACCGGATGAGTGCCCAAGGCGCGGTATCGGCGAAAATCGAGGTAACATTGCTGGAGCCACAACCGGATGGATGCTGGATGGCGCTGGTCAAGTCATTGAAAAAACTGAAGATTGACGAAGATGTGGTGTTTTCGGGCGATCTGACGGCACGACTGGTCGATAAGGTCGATGGCACTGCAATTTTGCAGTTCAACCTGATCGGCGATGATTTTGACGCCGCTTTGGCGCAGGCGGGGGCGATGCCTTTACCGCCCTATATCGCGGCTAAACGGCCCGCCGATGCACAAGATAAACAAGACTACCAAACAGTTTTCGCCTGCCATAAGGGCGCGGTGGCAGCCCCCACGGCATCGTTGCATTTTGACGATGATCTGTTGGCAAAAATTGCCGCCAAGGGGGTCGAATTTACTCATGTAACGCTGCATGTCGGGGCGGGCACGTTCCTGCCGGTCAAGGTGGATGACGTTAGCCAGCACAAAATGCATTCGGAATGGGGCGATGTCAGCCAGCAAGCGGCGGACGAGGTGAATGCGACGCATAAGGCCGGTGGGTGGGTTATTCCAGTTGGCACCACAGCGTTGCGCCTGATTGAAAGTGCGGCCAATGCGGACGGTCAGTTGCAGCCGTGGAGCGGAACCACTGACATTTTCATCCGCCCCGGATACAGGTTTTTAGTGGCGGACGCGTTGATGACCAATTTCCATTTGCCCAAATCCACATTGATGATGCTGGTGTCGGCAATGATGGGCACGCAAACCGTGCGCGACATCTACAAACACGCGATTTCGCAGGGCTATAGGTTCTTTTCTTATGGCGATGCGTCGATTTTGTTTCCCTCGGGCCAAACGCGACGTTAAAGCGTCGCCGTATAGGTAGCGAATCTATTTGGATGTCGCCACGATAATCATCGGAAAACCGCGCGGAGAGACGACATGTTACAAGTGCTGAGAAGCTCGTGGGCGTTGCTGCTGGGCATGCTGTTATTGATGATCGGCAACGGGCTACAAGGCACGTTGCTGGGGGTGCGTGGCGGGCTGGAAGGGTTCTCGACCTTCAATATGTCCATCGTGATGTCGGCTTATTTTATTGGTTTTCTGGGCGGATCACGCATGACGCCTGGACTGATCCGACGGGTTGGACATGTGCGGGTGTTTGCGGCGCTGGCGTCCTTCATTTCGGCGGTGTTGATCCTGTATCCGGCTATCGCGCACCCTGCTGCCTGGGCATTGGGGCGCGTGGCGATCGGGTTTTGTTTCTCGGGTGTGTATGTGACGGCCGAAAGCTGGTTGAACAACTCGGCCACCAATGAAAACCGCGGCCAAGCACTGTCGCTATATATGATTGTGCAAATGGCGGGGGTGGTTACGGCCCAAGGGCTGTTGGTGCTGGGTGATCCGTCAGGATATATCCTGTTTGTGGTCTCGTCCGTGCTGGTTTCGATATCGTTTGCGCCGATCCTGCTGTCGATCAGCCCGACACCGGCGTTTGACACCACCAAGCCGATGAGCCTGCGCGACCTTTACCACCTGTCGCCGCTAAGCTGCGTTGGCATGTTTATTCTGGGCGGGATATTTTCGGCACAATTCGGCATGTCGGCGGTTTACGGGTCATTGGCAGGGATGAGCCTTGGGGAAATCTCGATGTTTGTCTCGACGCTCTATATCGGGGCGTTGCTGCTGCAATATCCGATCGGCTGGATTTCCGATCGGGTGGATCGACGCAAACTGATCTTTCTGATTTCGCTGGTGGGCGGGATTGCTGCGTCGCTGGGGTATGTGTTCGAGAGTAATTTTACCCTGCTATTGGGCACAGTTTTCGTCGTTGGCGGCATGTCGAACCCGCTCTATGCGCTGCTGATCGCCTATACCAATGATTTCCTTGAGCATGACGACATGGCAGCGGCGGCGGGTGGATTGGTGTTTATCAACGGGTTGGGGGCCATTTCGGGGCCACTGATTACGGGGTGGATCATGGGGGTGTTTGGCCCCGCTGGATTTTTTCTGTTTCTGGCAGTCCTGATGTTCGCTTTGACGGGGTATGCCGCCTACCGGATGACCCAACGCGCGGCCACGCCGGTTGAAAAAACCGGCAGCTATATGCCGATCATGGCTTCTGCATCCCCCGTGGCCGTCGAGCTGGCCCAAGAGGTGTTTATCGAAACCGCACTGGAGGAAGAAAACAACACTGAAACGAATGATTGAAAAAGGTTATTGCCAAATCATAAAAGTTTTGCAACGGTCCCTTTAAGAGGGAAGCATTGTGCAAGGGAGTCGTCCATGCTTAACCCAAGTGAGGTGACTGATTTTTGGCTGAACGAAGTTGGGCCAAAAGGGTGGTATATGGCGGATGACGCGGTTGACGCGACGATCCGTAAGCGGTTTTTAACGACATGGGAAGAGGCCCGCGATGGTGGCCTTGCGGACTGGAAATTAAGGCCCGACACGATGCTGGCCTATCTGATCGTGGTGGACCAATTTTCCCGAAATATGTTTCGTGAAAGCGGTGATGCCTTTGCCACCGATAAAATGGCGCGGTGTGCGGCCAAAAAAGCGATCGAGAAAAAGTGGGATTTGAAAGTAGCCGAACCACAGCGGCAGTTTTTCTATCTACCACTGATGCATTCGGAATGTCTGACCGATCAGGAACGTAGCATTTGCCTGTTCAAAACGCGGATGCCCGAGACAGGTGAATCCAACCTGCTGCACGCCAAGGCACATCGCGAAGTGATCCGGCGGTTCGGGCGGTTTCCTTACCGCAACGTCGCACTTGCACGTCGTGATACCGATCTGGAAATGGTGTTTATGGAGCAAGGCGGCTATAGCGTGGCGGTTCAGGCTGTTCAGGCATAATTTATATCAGTGATATCAGCCGGATAGCACCTTTCCGGCCATTTTACATCCTGCGCATTGATGCTGTTTGCTGGATAGTTTAATATCAAACTAGTTTATCAACTGGAGAGATTCCTATGCCCGCAGATACAAAGCCTGAGACCTATGATGTGATTGTTGTCGGAGCAGGGCCGGGCGGCTATGTCGCGGCAATTCGGGCGGCACAGCTGGGATTGCGCGTGGTGATTGTGGAGCGCGAGCATCTGGGTGGAATTTGCCTGAACTGGGGCTGCATTCCGACAAAGGCGCTGCTGCGATCCAGCGAGGTGTTTCATCTGATGCAACGGGCCGGTGAATTCGGCCTGTCTGCGGGCAAGATCGACTATGATCTGGACGCGGTGGTAAAGCGGTCGCGCGATGTGGCTGGGCAGTTGTCGGGTGGCATTGGCCATTTGATGAAAAAGAACAAGATCACGGTGGTGATGGGCGCAGCGACATTGCCCGCCAAGGGGCGCGTTTCGGTAAAAACCGATAAGGGCGTTCAGGAATTAACGGCCAAGAACATCATCCTAGCTACCGGTGCGCGGGCCCGTGAATTGCCAGGGTTTGAAGCCGATGGCGAACTGGTCTGGACCTATAAGCACGCATTGAACCCGCCGCATATGCCCAAAAAACTATTGGTGATCGGGTCGGGTGCGATTGGCATTGAATTTGCCAGTTTTTACAACACATTAGGTGCGGATACTACAGTGGTTGAGGTGATGGATCGGGTGTTGCCGGTCGAGGATGTCGAGATTTCTAAGTTCGCCAAAAAGCAGTTTGTGAAACAAGGCATGAAGATCATGGAGAAATCCATGGTCAAGCAGCTGGACCGCGCAAAAGGCAAGGTGACGGCGCATATCGAGGTTGGCGGCAAGGTCGAGAAGCATGTGTATGACACGGTAATTTCTGCGGTCGGGATTGTTGGCAATACCGAGGATCTGGGGCTGGAAGCGCTGGGTGTGAAACTGGACCGCAGCCATGTGGTGGTGGACGAATTCTGTCGCACCGGTGTGGATGGGCTATTCGCCATCGGTGACATCGCCGCCCCGCCGTGGTTGGCGCATAAAGCAAGCCATGAGGGTGTGATGGTTGCCGAACTAATTTCAGGTCTGAAACCGCATGCAGTGCGCCCCGAGAGCATTGCAGGTTGCACCTATTGCACGCCACAAGTGGCCAGCGTGGGCTACACCGAGGCCAAGGCCAAGGAATTGGGATACGAGATCAAGGTGGGCCGCTTTCCGTTCATAGGTAATGGCAAGGCAATTGCACTGGGTGAAGCAGAAGGCATGGTGAAAACCATATTTGATGCCAAAACCGGCGAATTACTGGGAGCGCATATGATTGGCGCCGAGGTGACCGAGCTGATTCAGGGTTATGTTGTGGGCCGCCAGCTGGAAACCACCGAGGAAGATTTGATTCGCACGGTGTTCCCGCATCCGACCTTATCGGAAATGATGCATGAATCCGTGCTGGATGCTTATGGGCGTGTGATCCATATGTAGGTAGGCGGTGAAGGATTTTTGAAAAATCCTTGAAAAATTCTTTGAAAGAATTTTAGGCTCGGACGATTTTGCCGCCGGCATTGGCCCAGTTGCCAAGACCGCCAAGGTTATGCACGGTTTTATAACCCATTTGCATCATCGCACGCGCTGCCATGCCCGAGCGGGCCCCCGTGGCGCAATAGATACCGACAGGGGTATCAACGTTAAGTTCCGGCATTACTTCCGGGCTGCGTGGGTCGGCCTTCATCTGGAAAGACATCAGGGGCAGATGGATTGCACCTTCGGCTTTGCCGGTTTGGGCCAACTCGTTGCCATCACGTACATCGATCAGGATCAGGGTGCCCGCTGCCACTTGCTTAATGGCATCCGTCATCAATAGCTGCGGCCCAGCGGGCTGCTTGTTGAACATGTTTAACATTCCGGTTCCTGTTCGCGTGTCAGAATTGATTGTGTGGTTAGATATATTCGTAAATCAGAATGTATCAAGGTGATTTTGTGAAAAAGATGAATTTTCCGGCGCGTAAAAAGGTAAACGCGCCGGATTTTGGTATTATTTCACCTGTAACGGTTGGCGCATCAGCACATGCCCGTCCTGTCCCATGACATACATGATTTCATAATCACCAGGTGCATCCGGCACTTTGACGATCAGGGGGGTGCCGTCCTGTGTATAGGCGTAACTTTCATAGCCCTGATCCCCCACCCGACTGATGGCGATGCGGTCATTGCTATAATCCGGCCCCGTCCATTCAACCACAAGGTTGGACCCGGGGGCGGTGGTCTCTTTGGTCGATAGGGTGGCATTGACCGATTCAACCGTCAAAGGGCGCACGGCCAGTATGGCTTTGGGGGTGCCGTTCTGGATGTAGCGCAGCTCATAGGTGCCAGGCTCTCCGGGGACATCAACCAGGATCGCTTGTCCGTCGCTATTGTTCAGATAGCTGTAGGTCACTTCGTCCTGCACGCTGCTGCCCACTTGGGCAATCGAGATATAGTCGCTTTTGTCATTCGGGCCGGTCCACCTGACCAGCAATTTGCCACCAGAGGGGGCGCTGCTGTCGGCCTCTAGACTGGCTGAAACCGCTTCAATGGTCACCGGTTTCATTGCCAGTTGCACCTTGGGTGATCCGTTCTGGATATAGCGCAACTCATAGGTGCCGGTGGTGGTCGGCATGTTGATCGCAACGGCCTGTCCGTCGCCGTTTTTCACATAGGCATAGGCCACTTCGTCCTGCACTGGGCTGCCAACCTCGGCCAGTGAAATATAGTCGTTTTCACTGTTCGGCCCTGTCCACCTGACCACAAGCCTGCCGCCTGCTGCCACGGTGTCATCCGATGCAACCGTGGCTGTCACTGCCATGATGGTCAGGGGGCGCGATGCCAGTTGCACCTTGGGTGATCCGTTCTGGATATAGCGCAGCTCGTAAGTGCCCGTGGTGGTTGGCATGTCGAGTGCTATGGACTGGTCATTGCTGTTCTTGACATAGGCGTAGGCCACCTCGTCCTGCACACGGCTGCCAACCTCGGCCAAGGCGATATAGTCGTTTTGGTCATTTGGTCCTGCCCATGTGACCAGTAGCTTGCTGCCTGCGGGGATGGAATCCTTGGCCTCGAGCGTGGCAGATACAGGCACCACCGTGATGGTTTTGCTGGCCAGCAGCGCCTTTGGTTTGCCATTTTGAACATAGCGCAACTCGTAGGTGCCAGGCATGGTGGGGATTTCCAACGATATTGAATCGCCCACGCTGTTCTTCAGATACGCATAGGACAGCTCGCCATTCAGATCATCGCCAACCTCGTTAATCGCGAGATAGTCGTTCTGGTCATTCGGCCCTGTCCAGGTGACCAGCAATTTGCTGCCTGCGGGCACAGTGTCTTTACTCTCTAATGTGGCGCTGACCAGTTCAACGGTAATGGTATTCGCGGTCAGCATCCGTTTGGGTTTGCCGTTCTGGATGTAGCGCAGCTCGTAGGTGCCCGGCGTGGTGGGCACATCGATGGCGATGGAATCACCCGTGCTGTTTTTCAGATAGGCATAAGACAGCTCGCCATTCAGATCATCGCCAACCTCGTTAAAGGCAATGTAATCGTTCTGGTCATTTGGCCCTGTCCAGGTGACCAGCAATTTGCTGCCTGCGGGAGCGGGATTGATCGTTTCAAGCGTCGCCTGCACCGGCTCAACCGTGATGGTTTTGGAGGTCAGCAGGGCCTTGGGCTTGCCGTTCTGGATATAACGCAATTCATATGTGCCAGGCGTTGTGGGTACGTCGATGGCGATGGAATCGCCTGTGCTGTTTTTCAGATAGGCATAGGACAGCTCGCCATTCAGATCATCGCCGACCTCGTTAAGGGCAAGATAGTCGTTCTGGTCATTCGGCCCCGTCCATGTAACCAGAAGTTTGCTGCCTGCGGGAACGGTGTCTTGGCTTTCAAGCGTGGCGCTCACCGCCACGACCTCGACTTCTTGCGTGACAAGGGCCCGTTGATCAGGGCCCGCCGCGATATAGCGCAGTAGATACGTGCCCGGCGTTGTCGGTGCGCGCAGTTTCAAAGGGCTGCCTTCGCGGGTGTATTCAAAGGTGTCATACTGGTTCACAGCGCTGCCCGGTTTGCCCAGAGAAATATAGTCATTCTTGTAATCAGGCCCGCTCCATTCCATTGCGAACGTGCTGCCTGCGGTAATCGGGGTAGGCGGGTTCAGCGTGGCCGTGACAGGGGTGATGATGATCTTGCGGCGCGCAATGATCTCACGGCCCTGACCCAGCACATAGCGCAGTTGGTATTCGCCCTCATTCAGCGGCATTTTTATCACCGCAGGACTGCCGTCACGGGTATATTCAAAGGCGACATACTGATTGCCGGCACTACCGATTTCAGCAACGGTGATGTAATCGGACGCGGCGTTCGGGCCATCCCATTCAATGGCGATGTTCGATCCGGCAACAGCGGTGTCGGGCGCTATAAGGGATGCGGGCGGGATCAAAACAGGTAGCACCAGTGTTACGGTCATGTTGCTACCGGAAACCGTGAAACCGGTTTTGGCGCTTGCTTCATCCTCGGGGCGCAGCACTTCGATGCTGTAGTCCCCGGGCAGCAAATTAACGGTCATCAACTTGGCCGAGGAGGATGTTGTCGCCAGTGATGCGCCGTCCTTGTCAAATAGCTCCCACACCAGCTGGCCCAAAATAACCGGCCCGTTATCGCCTTCTGTTGCGCGAAACCCGATTTCAAACGGGGTTGGCTCCGGCTCGGCAATCACTTGCAGTGCCTCGTTCAATTCGCTGGCATTGCTGGCGGTGCGGAATGTGCCGCCGGTTTCTTCGGCCAGACATTGCAATTCGGCGCGGTCTTTGGCGTCCGCTATGTCAAAGCCAATGACGTGGGCGGTGAAATCAATGCCGGCTTTCTCAAGGCTTCGACCCACTTCGCAAGTGTTTAGATTGCAGGTTTCGCGCCCATCCGAAATCAGAATAACGGTTGCGCGCTCTTCGGTATATTTCAGCGCTTCGGCGGCCTGAATGACGGCAGCTGACAAGGGGGTTTTGCCCTTTGGGGTGATTGCGTTCACCGCGGCCGCGATCGCCCCGCGCGTATCGCCCCCGGGCAGGATCATCGTTTCAATATCGCTGCAATCGCCTTTGCGCCGATGGCCATAAACCGTCAGGCCCAATTCCTGATCCGCAGGCAGGCTTTGCAATAATTCACCTATCACCTCTTGGGCGATGGTGATTTTTGCCTTGCCGTCAATTTGGCCCCACATTGATCCCGATGCATCCAGCACCAGAATGGTACGGGGTTTTTCCTGTGCGAAACCAAGAGCAGGCAGAAGACAAAGAACGGCGGCAAAAAGATGTTTGAGCATGATCTGATTCCAATATGAATGCGCGAATTGACCTTATGGTAAACAGGTTACCCTAAGGAAGGTAGGTAAGGAATACCCGTATACGACAAGTTCCCTCTTTGTTCTCATTTTCTTGTTGGCCTTTGGGCTGGTTTGCTTTAACCGTTAAGAACTGGTGAACAGGTGGATCATGGCAGAGCAGAAAAACATCGAGGTGCGCGGCGCGCGCGAGCATAATCTAAAAAACATTGATGTGGATATTCCGCGCAATCAGCTGGTGGTGATCACCGGTTTGTCCGGTTCGGGGAAATCCAGCTTGGCGTTTGATACGATCTATGCCGAGGGACAGCGAAGATACGTTGAATCGCTGTCGGCCTATGCCCGCCAGTTTCTGGATATGATGGAAAAACCGGATGTGGATCACATCTCGGGCCTGTCGCCAGCGATTTCGATTGAACAGAAAACCACGTCGAAAAACCCGCGTTCCACCGTCGGCACTGTGACCGAGATTTACGACTATTTGCGCCTGTTGTTCGCCCGTGTCGGCACCCCCTTTAGCCCCGCTACAGGTAAACCGATCGAGGCCCAGCAAGTGCAGGATATGGTCGACCGGATAATGGGCATGGAGGTGGGGCTGCGGGCCTACCTGCTGGCGCCGATTGTGCGGGATCGCAAAGGCGAATACCGCAAGGAATTCGCAGAGTTACGCAAACAGGGCTTTCAGCGTGTCAAGGTTGATGGTGAATTTTACGAGCTGGATGAGCCCCCCACGCTGGACAAAAAAATCCGCCATGATATCGACGTGGTGGTGGACCGTCTGGTGCTGCGCAAAGGTATGGAAACGAGGCTGGCTGACAGCTTGCGCACCGCCCTTGATCTGGCCGATGGCATCGCCATTCTTGAGACAGCAACCGACGAGCCTGAACGCCATGTGTTTAGCGAAAAATTCGCCTGTCCCGTTTCCGGTTTCACCATCCCCGAAATTGAACCGCGCCTGTTTTCCTTCAACGCCCCCTTCGGGGCCTGTCCTGAATGCGACGGGCTGGGGGTCGAGCTGTTTTTCGATGAACAACTGGTGGTGCCGGACAAGACCCTGACGCTTTATAACGGCGCTTTGGCCCCGTGGCGCAAAGGCAAATCGCCCTACTTCCTGCAAACCATCGAATCCATCGCCAAGCATTATAAATTCAACAAAAGCACCCCGTGGAAGGATTTGCCCGCCGATGTGCAGCACGTATTTTTGCGTGGCTCCGGTGATACCGAGATCAAATTCCGCTATGACGAGGGTGGACGGGTTTACGAGGTTTCCCGCGCCTTCGAGGGGGTGATCCCCAACATGCAACGCCGCTACCGCGAGACGGATTCAAACTGGATCCGCGAGGAATTCGAGCGTTACCAGAATAACCGGTCTTGCAAGGCCTGTGGCGGTTACCGTTTGCGCCCCGAAGCGCTGGCAGTGAAAATCAACGGTCAGCACGCGGGGCAAGTGGTGCAAATGTCGATCCGCGAGGCGCTGGACTGGTTTACCGATGTGCCCAACCACCTGACCAAACAGAAAAACGAGATTGCACGGGCGATTTTGAAAGAGATCGTCGAGCGATTGGGGTTCCTAAACAATGTGGGACTGGATTACCTTACCCTGTCGCGCAATTCCGGCACCCTGTCGGGTGGCGAGAGCCAGCGCATTCGGCTGGCCAGCCAGATCGGGTCAGGCCTGACGGGGGTTTTATATGTGCTGGACGAGCCCTCCATCGGCCTGCACCAGCGCGACAATGGCCGTCTGTTGCAAACCCTGAAAAACCTGCGTGATCAGGGCAATACGGTAATTGTGGTGGAACACGACGAAGAGGCGATCCGCAGTGCTGATTACGTGTTTGACATCGGCCCCGGCGCTGGTGTGCATGGCGGGCAAGTGGTATCGCAGGGCACGCCTGACGTGGTGGCGAATGATCCGGCGTCATTGACGGGGCAATACCTGACGGGGGCGCGTGAAATTGCGGTGCCCAGTGAACGGCGCAAAGGTAACAAAAAGAAAATCAAGGTGGTCAAGGCGACGGGGAATAACCTGAAATCTGTCACCGCCGAATTCCCGTTGGCCAAATTCACCTGTGTCACCGGCGTATCTGGCGGTGGCAAATCCACCTTGACCATCGAAACCCTGTTCAAAACCGCCAGCATGCGCCTGAATGGGGCGCGGCAAACGCCAGCGTCGTGTGAAACCATCCGTGGGCTGGAACATCTGGACAAGGTGATCGACATCAATCAGCGCGCCATCGGGCGCACCCCACGGTCCAACCCTGCGACCTATACGGGGGCCTTTACCCCGATCCGCGACTGGTTTGCTGGTCTGCCAGAATCAAAGACCCGCGGCTACAAGCCTGGGCGGTTTTCTTTCAACGTCAAAGGCGGGCGCTGCGAGGCCTGCAAGGGCGACGGTCTGATCAAGATCGAAATGCATTTCCTGCCCGATGTCTACGTGATGTGCGAGACCTGTCAGGGCAAGCGCTATAACCGCGAGACCTTGGAAATTCGCTTTAAAGGCAAGAGCATAGCGGATGTTCTGGATATGAATGTCGAGGATGCGCAAGAGTTTTTCAAAGCCGTCCCCAACATCCGCGACAAGATGGATGCGCTGATGCGGGTGGGCCTTGGATATATCAAGGTCGGCCAGCAGGCGACCACGCTGTCGGGTGGTGAGGCACAGCGGGTGAAGCTGTCAAAAGAGCTGGCCAAACGCTCGACGGGACGCACGTTATATATTCTGGACGAACCCACGACGGGTTTGCATTTTGAAGATGTTCGCAAGCTGCTCGAGGTGCTGCACGAGTTGGTCGATCAGGGCAATACGGTGGTGGTGATTGAACACAATCTGGACGTGGTCAAAACCGCCGACTGGATCATCGACATTGGCCCCGAAGGGGGCGATGGCGGTGGCGAGATTGTTGCCGTTGGCACGCCGGAGCAGGTGGCGGATGAAGCGCGCAGTTATACTGGACAGTATTTAAAAGAGATGCTGAAAACCTAATCAAAAGACCCCGCGCGCGGAAGCGGCGGGGCCTGTAATAATGCTAATGGTTAAGAACCTAGCTGTCTTTCATTGGGCAAGTTTTTAGACCCAAAAGCGTGTAGGCAGGGCAACTGGACATCAGGCCAGTCGCCAGCGGTACGATACCGATCAGCAGCCAAGGGCTTGCGTTTTCCATTACGAAATAAGCGATCAGAAGGGCCGCACCAACAACAACGCGCAAGATGCGGTCAAGATTACCAACATTTTTCTTAAACATGGGGTGTCTCCTTTTTCATGTCAATTGAGAAAAAGCTTAACTGATTCTTAACCGCACGTCTGTGACGAGGTCACATAGCCTCGTCTGACAGGGTTTTAAGCGCCTCGGGGTCCGTGATTTCCACCTTGCCACGCGTGGTTTTGACCCAACCGCGCCGCGACCATGCATCCAGCCTGCGTGAGATCACCTCTCGGGCGCTGCCAACAGCGGTGGCCAGTTCCTGATGGGTGGCCGTCATTTGCCCGCAGGGTTGGGCGCGCTCCAGCAAATGCGCGGCCAGGCGGCACTCAACCCGCTGAAAGGCGATCCTTTCCAACAGATGCATCATGGTTTGCATCCGTCCGGCAAAGGCGGCAAACACAAGGGTGCGAAAACTGGGAGACCCATCAAGAAGCTGCAAAAACAATGCTTTAGGCAGCAAAATCACACGGCTATCTTCATCAGTGACAGCTTCGGCGGTGTAATCATCGCCGCCCATCAAACCCAGCGTGCTCTGAATACAGGATTGGCCGGGCGTGACCGCATAGAGCAGCATTTCGCGCCCTGATGCACCGGTTAAGGACACCGATACGCGGCCTTGCAACACGATCACATACCCCTTGACCGCGTCGCCCGGCGAAAACAGAACGGTGCCCTCAGGCACAATCATCGGGGTTAATGAATTCAGTCTGTTCGCCGTGTCCGCGTCCAGAGTGGCAAGTTCAGGGGCGTCTTGGACCCAGCCCATCAACCGCGATGGCGTTTTTCAAAACGGGGGAGCATTGCGCTAAAATCCATTCCTTCGCCACCTTCCTTCTCAACGAACTGTTCATACAGATCCGTTGCAGAATGCCCCATCGGGGTGTCGGCGTCCACTGCCTCGGCCGCTTGTTGCGACAGGCGCAGGTCTTTCAACATCAATTCGGCGGCAAATCCGGGCTGATAGTCGTTATCGGCGGGCGAAGTCGGGCCAACCCCGGGCGCGGGGCAATAGGCGTTCATGGTCCATGAATAGCCCGACGATGTGCTGACCACATCGAACATTTTCTGCCGGTCTAGGCCCAATTTATCGGCCAATGCGAAGGCCTCGCAGGTGGCTATCATAGTGACACCAAGGATCATGTTGTTACAGATTTTGGCCGATTGTCCCGCACCCGAAACACCGCAATGCACGGCCTTTTGGCCCATGACGTCAAACAGCGGGTTCACTTTGGCAAACGCTGCCTCGGTGCCGCCCGCCATAAAGGTCAGGGTGCCGCCCGAAGCGCCGCCAACGCCGCCCGAAACGGGGGCATCTACGGCTTGCAATCCCGCAGTCTCGGCTTGTTCGGCAACCGCACGGGCGCTTTGCACATCAACGGTCGAGCAATCCAGCAGCACGGAACCTTTGGCCATCACAGGGATGATCTGATCGGCAACGATGCGCAGGATCGCGCCGTTGGGCAGCATGGTGATCACCACGTCCTGACCCGTTGCTGCATCGGTTGCAGTGGCGGCCTTGTTCACCCCATCGGGGCAGGGGGCTGACAGATCAAACCCCGTCACGTCGTGGCCTGCCTTGGCCAGATTTTCCGCCATCGGGGCGCCCATGTTGCCTAGGCCAATAAATCCGACTTTCATGTGTTTACTCCTCAAGTTTCAGCGCGTCTGCCCCAAGCGGCAGCAGCATATTTGTGACGTCCATGTCAATGGAATCGGTTAGAGTGTGTTTCCATTTAGGATCGCGGGTTTTGTCGATGATCGCGGCGCGAATACCTTCGATAAAATCGGCGTGCTGCATAGAGCGATAAGTGAAGCGGTATTCCAGCTCCAAGGCTGTGCGAATGTCGGTAATGCCGCGCAACCGGCGGGTCATTTCTATCGAGCATGCCATTGATAGGGGGGCGTTTCTGTTCAATGATTTCAATGTTCTGGCCGTGAATTCAGTATCTTCTGATCTTAGGGAGCTGATAATATCAGACAGCTTTTTGCCTGCAAAATTCCGCTCTATATCGCCACTTTGCGCCCTTAGGTTTCCGGCGGCTGGGGCCTTGGCTGCCGTCTCGATCAAGGTTTTGTCGCCGCTTTCCTCTAGTGCAGAAATCAGCGCGGGCCACTGGGATTCTGGCACGAAGTAATCGGCAAATCCGGCATAGATCGCATCCTCGGGCCCCAGTCGTGCGCCCGTGCTGCCGATGTATTCGCCCAGATGCCCTGGCGCACGCGCCAATATCAGCGAGCCCCCCACATCCGGCACCAGACCAATGCCGCATTCGGGCATGGCGATCTGGCTGGTTTTGCCAACCACGCGCATGTCACCGTGGCAGCCGACACCAACGCCGCCGCCCATGGTGAAGCCTTGCATAAAACTGGCCACGGGTTTGGGGAATTCATATAATTTGGCATTTAGGCGGTATTCATCGCGCCAGAACTTGCGCCCGTATTCATAATCGCCGCGCATACCGCTGGCATACATTTCGGCGATATCGCCACCTGCACAAAAGGCACGATCGCCTGCCGCATCAATCAGCAACATTTTGACGGCGTCATCCTCGCGCCATTTGTCCAAGGCGGCCTCGATCTCGAGACACATCTCGTAAGTCAGGGCATTCATCGCCTTGGGGCGATTCAGGGTGATCCGCCCGACCTTGCCTTCAATCCGGATGTTTATGTCGGCCATTAGCCACGCTCCGCCAATATTTGCCGCGCCACGATCATCCGCATTATCTCGTTCGTGCCCTCAAGGATTTCATGCACCCGTAAATCGCGAACCAGCTTTTCGATGCCGTAATCGGCCAGGTATCCGTAGCCACCATGCAACTGCAGGCATTGATTTACGATCTTTGATCCGGTTTCGGTGACGAATTTTTTGGCCATCGCACAGGCTTTGGTCGCATCGGGCGCACCTTGGTCCAGATTCCATGCCGCCTGATGCAGGAATACCCGTGCTGCGGCCAATTCGATTTCCATATCCGCCAGCCGGAATTGCAAGGCCTGAAACTGGTCAATCGGCTGGCCAAACGCCTTGCGCTCGCCCATATAGGCCAGTGTTGCGGTTAATGCGGCCTGCGCACCACCTAAGGAGCAGGCCGAAATGTTCAACCGCCCGCCGTCCAACCCTTTCATGGCATATGTGAAACCTTTGCCGGCCTCTCCCAACAGATTCACCATAGGAATGTTGCAATTGTCCAACTGCACTTGGCGGGTTGGCTGGCTTCTCCAACCCATTTTGTCCTCTAATCCACCAAAGCTCAGGCCATCAGCACCGTCATCAACCACATAGGCTGAAATGCCTTTTGGCCCATCTTCGCCGCTGCGTGCCATGACGATATAGGCGTCGGAATAGCCGCCACCGGATATAAACGCCTTGGTGCCGGTCAGGGCATATCCCTGATCGGTTTGCACCGCTTTGGTTTTCAATGCACCAGCATCAGAGCCAGATGCAGGTTCGGTCAGGCAGTAGGAAAAGATAGTTTCCATCGTCATGGCGCGGGGCAGGTATTTATCACGCAATTCGTCAGAGGCGAATTTATCCAGCATCGCGGCACACATATTATGGATCGACAGGAACGCGGCGACCGATGGGCAGGCCATCGACAGCGCCTCGAACACCAATGTCGCGTCCAGACGAGTCAGGCCGGAGCCGCCATGTTCCTCGGAGACATATAGACCGCCAAAGCCAAGTTCGGCCAGTTTGGGCCACAGGTCTTTGGGGATGTCACCTGCTTTTTCCCAATCGCGGGCAAAGGGGGCGATGTGTTCCTCACCAAACGCCTTGGCCATATCAAAAATCAGGCTCTGTTCCTCGGTCAGTGCAAAATCCATCGGTTTTTCCCAGATCGGTTGAATTGAAAGCCTGTTTAATTTCCAATCCTTTCAGGAGTTTTGCAAGGCTGTCTTGAGTGGA
The DNA here is from genome assembly GCF_056498605.1 of Profundibacter sp. Taxonomy (NCBI): domain Bacteria; kingdom Pseudomonadati; phylum Pseudomonadota; class Alphaproteobacteria; order Rhodobacterales; family Paracoccaceae; genus Profundibacter; species Profundibacter sp. The sequence goes on along the minus strand of NZ_JBSMEZ010000024.1, from coordinate 2,845 downwards.
CGAAATCCAGACCTGAAATAGCGTGCATTCAAAGGGTGTATTGTAAAGGGGCGATGTAATGACCACCGCGCCCCGAAATCTTTGAAAGATTTCGGTTTGTTTTCTTTGAAAGAAAACAGTCCTTTGCCGATCAGTAAGCGGTTTCACAAGTCAGCGTGGTATTCCTCGATCAAATGGCGGACCACATCGCGCAAGGCTTCATCCTTGGGTTTGCCCGCCTTAAGGGATTGCGCAAATATATTGCGTTGTCGGTCCGCGCTGCTGCCTGTAGCGGCAATTTCACGCGCGGTTTCGATTTCGGGCAGACACCCTAATGCTTCGGCGTCTTCATGCAACATTGTGATCATTTCTTCGACCAACTCACCCATCGGCACGATTTTGTGTTGTCCGAAATCGATCAACCCACCCGTCACACCGTAGCGCTGCGCGCGCCAGCGGTTCTCGGAAACCAGAAAGTTATCATACAACCGCCAGCGCTGGTTCTTTTTGGACAAGCGCCAGAGCATGCGCACAAGGCATTGGGTCAGGGCGGCCAGCGACAGCGCGTGTTCCAGGCGCGGAGAAACATCGCAAATCCTTGATTCTATGGTCGGAAAACGCGCCGAGGGACGCAAATCCCACCAGATTTTGCTGCTATCCTCGATCACACCCAGCCCGACAAGCGCTGTGACGGAGCGTTCATATTCGCCCCAGCTGCGCAATTGTGGTGGCAGGCCCGTGCGAGGCAAGTTGTCAAAAACCGTCAGCCGATAGCTGGCCAACCCCGTATCATCGCCCTGCCAAAACGGCGAGGATGTGGACAGCGCCAGCAGATGCGGCAGAAAATAGGTCAGCTGGTTCAGCAGATCAATACGCAGGTCTTTTTGCGCGATGCCAACATGCACATGCATACCGCAAATCAGCATCCGGCGCACTACGCCTGCCAGATCTTTGCGTAGGGCGTTATAGCGGTCCTTGTCGGTGTGGTGTTGGTCTTTCCAGTCGGCAAACGGGTGGCTTGATGCGGCGATGGGGGACAGCCCGTGGTCTGACGCATGTTTGCTGATGCAACTGCGCAGGCGCTTCATATCCTCGCGGGCCTCGCCGATTGTGTGGCAAACCTTGGTGCCGATTTCGATCTGGCATTGCAGGAATTCAGGGCTGACTTGGCCTTCGAGTTCGGCGGCGCATTTGTCCATCAGGTCCTGCGGCGCGCGGGCCAGTTCGTACGTCTCTTGATCGACCAAAAGGTATTCTTCCTCAACGCCCATGGTGAAGGCGGGGTCTGTTTTGGCCATGATCCGTCCTCCCACAGTTGATTTCAACAGGAAATGACCGATGTGGCAAGGCTTGGGTGTATTTGCCGCACCTCTAAAACCTTCCGGCGCTGGAAGGTTTGACCTGTGTCAATTCATGGCCGTTGTGATGCTGTCATAGAGGCCAGACACAAACATGGAGAATATAATGCGCAGATTTATCAAATCACTACTGGCAGTCGCTTTTGTTGCGGTTGCTGCACTGGCACCCGTTCAGACCGCGCAGGCAGAAGAGGGCAAGATGGGCTTGTTCGTCAACCTGACTACGGACGACACATGGGCGGCAGCCAAGGCGATTTCATTCGCACATCAAAAGCGCTGAAGGGCGGGCACGAGCCTGTGGCGATCTGGCTGAATGTTCGTGCAGTGTATCTGGCCGACAAAAAACGTGCGAGCCACGTTCACGGGTTGATGGCAGAATCGGGTAAATCCATTCAAGACTTGCTGACAGATTTCATGACCGATGGTGGTCAGGTGATCATGTGTGGGGTGTGTTCCAAGGCGGCAGGGCTGACCCAGGACGATTATATTGATGGCGTGGTGATGGGCAAATGGCCGCTGATCGAAAGCCTGCTGTTTGATCCGAACGTCAAAACACTGGCCTGGTAATAGCCAATCAGCCAAAGAAAAGCCCCCGAGGAATGTCGGGGGCTTTTTAAATCGGTTTTTGTTTAGTCGTCGATAGCTTTGAAGTGAAATTCGCCGCCTTCTTTGATGCCCGAGGGCCAGCGCGAGGTCACAGTTTTTGTCCGGCTGTAGAATTTGAATGAATCATGTCCATGTTGGTTCAGATCGCCAAACATGGATTTTTTCCAGCCGCCAAAGCTGTGATAGGCCAGCGGCACCGGCACAGGCACGTTGATGCCGACCATGCCGATATTGACGCGGGCGGCAAAGTCACGGGCAGTATCGCCATCGCGGGTGAAAATCGCGGTGCCGTTGCCATATTCGTGGTCCATCACCATTTTTAGCGCGTCATCATAGGTTTCGGCGCGCACGGTGCAAACCACAGGGCCAAAAATTTCGGTCTTGTAGATGTCCATATCTGTGGTGACATTGTCAAACAGGTGTGGCCCAACGAAGAAGCCGTTCTCGTAGCCTTGCAGTTTGAAATCACGGTTGTCGATCACCAGATCGGCACCCTGATCAACACCGGACTGGATCAAACCCAGAATGCGGTCTTTGGCGTCTTGCGAAACAACGGGGCCGTAATCGACATCATCGCCATCTGTGTAGGGCGCAACCCGCAGTTTTTCGACCCGTGGCATCAGCTTTTCCATCAAACGGTCAGCAGTGCCCTCGCCCACGGGCACGGCCACCGAAATCGCCATACAGCGTTCACCCGCGGCTCCAAAACCAGCGCCAACAATAGCATCGGCAGCTTGGTCCATATCGGCATCGGGCATGATGATCATGTGGTTTTTCGCGCCACCAAAACACTGCGCCCGTTTGCCATTCGATGTGGCGCGGGAATAGATGTATTGCGCAACAGGGGTGGAACCAACAAAGGAAATGCCCTGAACGGTGTCATTGTCCAGCATCGCGTCAAC
>NZ_JBSMEZ010000023.1:0-10856 GCF_056498605.1 Profundibacter sp. | reverse complement strand
AGATGAGCGGCGACTGGCTACCTTTTCGCTTCGCGGATCAAAAGCGGCACTAACACAGCTCGCGTCGTGTTGGAGAAAAATTACCGACAGCGATCCATTCCAAACTTCTGCCGATCCGTTCTGATTTAGCATTATTATTACCTCTTCATATAAATGACGCTCCCAAAAAATTGACATCCCCCCAAATCCCCCAACACTCCGCCTCGGACGCACATCCAAACGGAACACCCTGATATGAAACACTTCGCCCTCCTCCCTGCCCTCGCCCTGATTGCCGCCTGCGCCACGCCGCAGGAACAGTGCATCAACACCGCCAGCAATGAAGTCCGCAGCATTCGTAGCGGTATCAGCACCAGCCAAGGCAACATCGCCCGTGGCTATGCGATCCATCGCTCGCAGCAAGCCTACGAGGCGCCCGATATTTGCTATGACAAAGACAAAAAGCCCTATCGCTGCTTTCACACCCAATACCGCACCGTGGAAACCCCCGTTTCCATCAATGTGGCCGAGGAACGGCGCAAGCTGGCAAACCTTAAGAAACGCCTGCCAGCCGCTATGCGCCAGATGAATGCCGGTGTGGCCAATTGTCGGGTTCAATACCCCGAGGGGTAACTACCGCAACACATGCACCGCGCATTGTGAATAGCGCACAACGCGGGCCGCAGTGGAGCCGAGGAAGAAATCCTGCAACCCCGGTTTGTGTGATGCGATCACGATCAGGTCAATCCCCTGATCCTTGGCATAATCCACAATTGCGCTGCCGGGGTGGCCGATAATTACCTTGGTCTGCACACCTTTAACACCGCCCGCATCCGCCTTCAGGCTGGTTTCAACCTCGGCGCGGTTCTTTTCCAACTGGCCTTCGGGCAGATAGCTGGCCACATAGCCGGGTATCGCCTCGAGCACGCTAATCAGGGTGATTTTACCCCCCTCGTCGCGCAATTTTTGCGCCACTTTCATTGCTTCAACAGTGCCATGCCCGTGATCCAAGGCAACGGGTACCAGAATGTTTTTATACATGATGTCGTCTCCTTTGTTTCGGGACAATTATACACCTGCCCACAGCCCCCCACTATGACCCACATCAACCCCGTTTTCCAAAAATTAACCATCTGTTTACCATTATCAACGACTATTCAGGGCGGGGATAGGAGGTGTGGATGCTGCGTATATTGGCCCTGTTGGCAGTGCTGATCTTGCCCACAATGGCGCAGTCTGGCGCGTGGCTACTGGAAAAGGGCGCGGTGTATTTATCATGGTCCAACACCATTTCGACATTGCCCGAAACCCTGTATGCAACCGACACATCCCTATACGCCGAATACGGGCTAACGCCGCGTTTGACGGTCGGGTTCGACGGCTATTTGGGGGCATCGGGCAGCGTATCCGAAGCCTATCTGTTCCTGCGCCTCCCTGTTGGTAAATCCGGTCGCCCTGCACGCATGGCCCTGACATTCGGGGCGGGGATGAAATCCATTCCCAATCCGTGGGGCACCACGACGGAACAGGCAATGGCCAGGATCGGGGCGTCGTGGGGGCGTGGGTTGGAAAATGGCTGGCTGTCGGTTGACGCCTCGGCCATCACCGTGGTCAGCACCTCGCTGGATGTGCCAGGCCAGTCCGGCACCAGCTATAGCGCCGACTTCACATGGGGGATGAAACCCACGGACCGACTGATGTTAATCTGGCAACTGCAAACCGGCAAAACAGTTAATGGACCCACCTATGCCAAATTCGCCCCCTCGCTGGTCTGGTCCATCGGTGGCGGGTCCAACCAGATCGAAGTCGGCCTTGTCAAAGGCCTGACAGGGGACAACACGCAAAGCCTGAAATTAGGGTTTTGGAAGAGTTTCTGACGACGGCCTTGAAATGCAAACCCTCCGGCGCTAAAATCATGTTTTTTAGTGTGCCGCTTTTTGCACCCACTTCATTTTTCGTCCATATTTTGTAGGTCCATATAATGCCCAATGATACCGCCGCCACGCCACTCACCCATAATGATCTGGTTTTATCGTACCACCGTGTGCGCCGTGCGGTTGGCATTTTAGGGGTCATCCTGCCGCTGACCCTGATCATCGGCGGTTTATTATCCAACAGTCAGCTTGAGCCCTCGATCAGCGACTTTTACCACACCACGATGCGCGATGTTTTTGTTGGCACCCTGTTTGCCATCGGCATTTTCCTGATTTCCTACAAGGGGTATAAACCCGACAAAGGTGAATGGATTTCTGACGACTGGGTGGCAACACTTGCAGGCATTGCCGCCTTCGGGCTGGCGCTGTTCCCGAACGAGAGCCAAGCCGTTGTGACTGTTTCCCAAGAGGCGCTAGGCCTGAAGGTCAGCTCAATGTTCCACTACGCCTCGGCCCTGACGTTTTTCATCTGCCTCGGGGTGTTTTGTTATTATAAATTTCCCAAAACCGCTAGCCCGCGCCGACGCCGGATTTATATCTGGTGCGGGCACATCATCCTGATTTCAACCATTCTGATCACCATCACATCTTATATGAAAGTAAAAGGCAGCCCCGATATGCAGGCCATCGTGATTGACTGGAATCTGGTTCTCTGGCTCGAGGCCATCGGCATCTGGGCTTTTGCGTTCTCGTGGCTGGTCAAAGGCAAGGCCGATCTGGCCTTTAGCCGCAGCGCCCGAAAGGCCCATGCGCAGAAACAGGCTGCAAAATCAACCGCAGCCTTGGGTCGTTAGCCAACGCTAACAACCACGTCATACATCACCGGCTCGAAATTCTTGCACAGCGCGTTGAATTTCTGGTGATAGCCGCGCATTTCATCCGACCGCAACATCGCCTGAAAATCATTGCGGGTTTTCCATTGCACGTAATTGGCAATCCGCGTCTGGGCGTCATTTACATGCATGGCCGCCCCGACAAACCCGGGCTGCTTGCTGACAAAGACATCACAAGCCGTCTTCAATTCATCCAGCAAATCCGGACAGGTGCCCGGTGTCACCTCGAATGTGGTGACAACCGTCTGAACATCATTGTCTTTTGAAATTGTTAGCATTGGCTGGCCTCTCTGGCTGGCTTATCCGTCTTTTGGCTCGATCACTGTAAGGCCCAGTATACGCCAAACCTGCATCCCGCCGCGATAATAATATATCTTGTCGGCAGGATACCCCACACTGATCATCGCGCGAATGGCGGTTGGCGACTGCCCACACCACGGCCCGTTGCAAAACAGCGCCACGGGTTTGGCGCCGTCACAAATCCAGCCGTCAAAATCTATCTCGCAACCCAACTCGTCCAGACGGTCGGCGACCTCGGTATAGGGAATGTGCGCAGCGCCCGGAATGGTGCCGTTATAATACCACTTGGCCACACGGCTATCAACGACGACAGCATCCGGATCCTGCAACATCGCAATCACCTCCTGCTCGCCAATCGGGGTGACACCCTCGGCAGGGATCATCGGCTGCACACAGAAATTCGGACAGGGCCGCGATGTGCGTGTCCAATCCCCGCTTAGGCGGTTCTGGTTATCCTGAATACGCGATATTTCAACGGGGCCATCACCGGTTTCAATTTGAACAGACATCACCCCGGGGCCGATATTCACCGGCTTGTTTTGCGCATAAGAAGCCGTCGGAATGCTCATGGCCAGAACCAAACCCATCGTTGTAAAAATTCGCATACTTCTCTCCAATTACAGTTGTTCCATCAAAGCTGCGTCACTTGCGCAATGAGGTCAAGTCACCAGAGCCGATACGCGACAAAAAAGCAGGGCGCACATTGACACCCTGCTTCCTATTTTTGTCATTGCCTTAAGTATCAGAGCGGCCGGTCAATCCGCGCAGTCACCTGAATTTTGCCTTTGCAAGCAACTGACCAATTCACCCAAACCTCGTTGTTGCCCGCCCCCGAAGCGCGCTCTGCATAAGGCATCGTACTCAATCGTGTCGAAGTGCCCGAGGTGATTATCCCATCAGCAACCACTGACGTCACACGTCGCGTATATGCGCCAAACGGCAACATAGGGGCAAAAGGCACTTTCCACGTCTGCGCATTGGTAATCTGCGAATGTTCTATGACCGCAGGGTTCTGCACCCGTTCGTTCACCCCGTTAAAGGTGTTGGCATCAAACACAATGTTACGAAAACTCCAATAATCCAGATCAGCATAAGTGGTGTCGATATTTTCGATCCGCGTAATTGAACCCGCAAAAGCACGGAATGAATTGCCAGTGACGCTTAGCCCGTCAATGGAATGGCCCGTGCCATATGGCGTGATGACGATCCAGTTAAACCAGGCCACAGCGTGGCTGGAAACGAACACATTTCCGGTGACCGTCAGGCCGCCAAATGTAAATGCTGCCCCCAGAACGGGGTCCGCATCATGTTCGTTTGTCATCTCGATGAAACAGTTATCGATATAGTTCCCATCAACGATCGAATTCACGTTGGTATTGGTGAAAATCAACCCGGCTGTGCGCAAACCATTTGTCTCGTTGTCTCCCTGATACCAATGGTTACCCGTCATAATGGTACCAACACCTGCCAGCAGGGCAAAATGACCAAAGCGGTGCACATGATTGTTGCGGATTTTCGCATCATTCTTGTTTACATTCAGCATCACCGTTGTGCGGTCTTGTGCGCGCAAACCCTCTTCATTGGATATGAACTGGTTGCGGTCAATCTGGATGTCCTGACACCCCACCCCAATTGACGAAATCCCGCGATCCTTGGGCTTGGCTATGCTGCTGTCACGGATTTGGAACATCCGCCCATCCGGCGGCAACATCACCGCACTTGCATCACCTTGACACAGGATTTCCACATCAGCGATTTCAAAGCGGCTCATCTTAACAAACCCGCTGAAATCCAGCACATATTTGAAACGCTTAAAGGTGAAATTCTGGGTGCCATCCGCATCAAACAACGCATGATTCAGCGTTATGGTGCCCGCGCCCACATTTTTTGAACGCACGTAAACTTCGCGCCCAACACCATTGCCCTGCACCAATGATCCAACCTGAATATTGGCCACATCCGCAACCGCCGTCAGGGTTTTAGGATCAGTCGGCGCATAAGTCGCCGCCGAAACCACAACATCCGTATCCCATGCCGGTCCTGCAATAACCTGAATTTGGCCATTGCGTAAAACGCGGCGGGATTCAAAAGTATCACGGTTGGCAACGGCAGCCTGCACATCAATTGGCCCGGCTACTTCAACCCGTCTGCCGCCCATATCCAATGAATCGTGGTCTGAATAGTTCAACAACGCCTGCAACGCTTTCTTCAGCGCCAACTCTTCATCCCCAAACGCGTTGATATAGGTTGGAAGGTCGAAATTCTTGCGCAAAACAAGCCGCTTTGCGACCGGCATGGTCACAGTGCCTTCAAACCGCACAGGGCTTTCAAAAGTAACATGATCGGCCAAATTGTAGGTGCCTTCTGAAATCAGAACCCGACGCCCATTGGCGGCGGCATCTGCGGCCTCGAATGCCGGCATATCATCGGCAATACCGTCACCGACGGCACCGTAATCCTTCACATCGACCCAATCCATCATATCGCGTAGAAACGCGCTGGTGATGTCCTCAATCTGGACATCGTCAATCCGCACAACACCACCTGTCGGGCCGGTTAAATCCAGCCCAAAATGGCCATAAGCGGGCGCGCTTCCCCATTGCATGTCCACACCATTACGCACGCCAGCACCCACAATCGCCGAAACAGTCACCACCTCGCCATATGTGGTCAACGTTACGCTTGGGCCGACCTCGACCAGCCCGCCAACATGCGCATCCGACGCCGTGCCAGCCCAGCCCGCGATCCGAACCGTTGCCAGATTGCCGCTGACGGCTTTAATACGCGCGGTAATGCGCAGATAACAGCCGGGCAACATCTGCGTTTGCCCCATATAGCGCAGCTTTTGTGTGGCCGTGGTTTTTTGCAGCTCCAGACAGCCGCCAAAATCCTGATCCGCAGGCACAAAGGCCGCATTGGCCGCCCCTGCATAAGTGTCTTGCCCCGCCGTGCCATCCTGACTGGACCACACATCTAAACCATTCGCAAATTCCGGTGGTGTAAACACCAACCCATCCGTGATTGCCTTGTTCATCTTAACCCCTTTCCACATATCCGGAACGCGCGTGCAGGCACGCACTGGGGCCACAGGCCACCATTGATCCGCTCAAATTTCAGTTACCGTTTGGAAATTCAGGCACTTGGCCCGAATGGGGGAATATGTATCAAAGCGGGGTTAATCAGAGTTAACCATTGCGAACGGTGCCATGTTCAAGGTCGTTCAATAGAAATTGTATTGTGAAAATAAACCGGTACTCCAGCGTTGCGCCACAGGAAACCGGTTAATCTATGTAAATTTGTCAGAGGTGGCGCAGTTATTCTAACCCGCCCGCCAATGCCTTCTCGATCAGCGCCACGGTCTCGTCCACACCATATAGCGCAATGAACCCGCCAAACCGCGGCCCCTGACTGGCCCCCAACAACACCTCGTATAATGCCTTGAACCAGTCGCGCAGCGGCTCGAACCCGTGCTCTTTACCCACCGCAAACACCATCGTCTGCAACGCATCCGCATCCGCTGGGCCATCCCACGCCTTCAACCGCGCCAACAGATCCTGCATCGCCGCATGCTCACGCTCATCCGCCACCCGATACACCTTCGCAGGGGCAACAAAGTCGTGGTAATATTTCACCGCATACCCCGCCGCCGCATCCAGATCACCGTGCGTTTCGGGGCTGGCATCAGGCGCATACCGCTTGATAAACCCCCACAACGCATCCTTACTCTCGGCCGCCGAAACAGACGCCAAATTCAACAACATCGCAAACGGCACCAACATTTCGCTTTCCGGCGGTTTGCCCCCGTGGATGTGCCAAACCGGATTGGCCATCTGTGCCTTCAAATCTTGCCCGCCAAACGCCCGCAGTTGCTGATGATATTCATCCATCGCTTTGGGGATTACATCGAAATGTAGCCGCTTGGCTGTGCGCGGTTTCTGATACATGAAATACGAAAGGCTCTCGGCGCTGGCATAGGTCATCCATTCGTCTATCGAAATCCCGTTGCCCGATGATTTCGAAATCTTCTGGCCATTTTCATCCAGAAACATTTCATAGACATAATGCGCAGGTGCCGGCACGCCCAGAATGCGGCAAATCTTGTCATAGATAGGCGTGTTGGTAGAATGATCTTTGCCGTACATTTCAAAATCCACGCCCAAAGCAGCCCAGCGCGCGCCGAAATCGGGCTTCCATTGCAGTTTCACCTGCCCACCAGTCACAGACATGGTCACTTCGTCGCCATCATCATCGTCAAAGGTAATCGTTCCCGCGTCGGCATCCACCGACTTCATCGGCACATACAGCACGCGCCCAGATTTTGGGCAAATAGGCAGGAAAATCGAATAGCTCGCGCGGCGCTCCTCGCGCAGGCTTGCCAGCATCACCTCCATGATTTCGTCGTATTTTTGCACGCAGCGCAAAAGCACCTCGTCGAATTTACCACTGCGGTAAAATTCGGTCGAGGAAATAAAATCATACTGGAACCCGAAGGTATCCAGAAACCGGCGCAACATGGCATTGTTATGGTCTGCAAAGCTGTCGAATTCACCGAACGGGTCGGGCACATCGGACAGGGGGTGCTGCAAATACGGCTGCAATGCATCGGGGTTTGGCACATTGCCCGGCACTTTGCGCATGCCGTCCAGATCATCGGAAAAACAGATCAGACGTGTGGGGATATCGCTTATCACCTCAAATGCGCGGCGGATCATCGTGGTACGGGCCACTTCGCCAAACGTGCCGATATGCGGCAGCCCCGAGGGGCCATAGCCGGTTTCAAACAGCACATACCCCTTTTCAGGTGTCTTGCCGTTCAACCGCTTCAAAACGCGGCGCGCCTCCTCAAAGGGCCAGGCTTTGGAATTCATCGCGGTTTCGACCAGATCAGACATATTGTTACACTTTCTCGGCAGAAATCCGAGCACATTGCCCGAACAATAGAAACGTCCCTATTGCCCCGCCCCGCCCGCGTCAATATTCTGACCCTATAGAACATGCCAGATTTAGGAAATAAAAGTGACTGATATTCCCCACTCCTTCACCCCCCAAGACAGCCTTGTCGCTGTGATGATCGCCATTTCCGCCTCGGACGAAGACATCCGCGCCTCGGAATTGCTGACCATTCAGGCCATCGTGAACCATCTGCCGGTCTTCGCTGGCTACGATATGGACCGCGTCAAAACCGTGTCGCAAACCGTGTTTGATCTGTTTGGCGAGGAAGACGGGCTCGACGCCCTGTTCGGCATCATCCGTAATGATCTGCCCGAACGCCTGTATGAAACCGCCTATGCGCTGGCCTGCGATGTGGCCGCAGCCGATGGCAAACTGCGCGAAACCGAACTGCGCCTGCTCGAAGAAATCCGCTACGAGCTGGACATAGACCGCCTGCACGCCGCCGCGATTGAACGCGGTGCAAGGGCGCGGCATGTGTTGCCGTAGGACAGGATTGAGGACGAGGTTCCCCTTGCCACAAACCCAACACGCCCTATGCTAGAACCACATTCTAAAGGGGCGTGTTTTGACGGTTAACATTTTTGATTATCTATGGTCCCTCGGCTGGCTTACTTATGCCCCCATTGTGATCTTTGTGCTGTGCTACAAATTTCTGTCCATGGGCACCCTCTGGAAAAACGATACCGACCGCACCCGCTGGATTACCGCCCTCAACCACGACAGTTGGAAAACCTTTTACCACGGCACCATGTTTGATGTGCTGGAATGGGTAAATAACCGGCTCTCGCGTTCCGAAATCAGTGCAAACGCCCCGCCGCTGCGCATCGCCTTTAGCCACGGGTTAATCAACGCAACCATGCTTTTGGCTGTGGCCTATCCGCTACTATCTTTCATTGCCCAATGGCTGGCGGGCAGCCCATTACAGATTGGCGACCTGCCAATCGCCCCCGCCGGATCAGGTATTGCGCGAATCTTCGTTATATTTTGGCTCTCGGCTTCATTTTTTCTTTACCTGTATGCGGCTAAAACAAAATCACGCTTGTGCTTGCCATCGTTTATCCTCGCAAGCGTGATTTTGTATGGCGGAATTTTTGTTGCGGATCGGTTCGGTGTTCCCAACGCATTCGCATTCGCATTCGCATTCGCAGGCGCAGGCGCAGTCGCATTCGCATTCGCAGGCGCAGGCGCATTCGCAGTCGCATTCGCAGGCGCAGTCGCAGAACACAAATACGGAAAACGCCCCGTATTCAGCCTGATTTACCTCGTCGCACTACTCTTACTGGTCTCTCTCGTAATCCACTTTTTGCCATCAATAAACCCCACCGGCACCATCCCCCCCGCCTACCTGCTGCTCTTCTTCGCCATCTTCCCCATCCTGAACGCCGTGGCCGATTTTGCTTCAATCGGTCTAACCCGCTACCTTCTGCACCGCGGTCTAACCCGCTCCACCCCGCTTAATGCGCTGTTTGATACCATCGGCGGCATTGCAATATTTTTCATCCTTGGTGGCGCACTCATCACCTACATCCACCTTGTCCGCCCCATTGATGGCACCCCGTTGCTGGACCTTGGTGAATTGTTCAAACTGCTGAAAACGGACCGATCCGATTATTGGTGGCTGGCACTTATGCTCGGCTCAACCCTGCTGCCAACCTTCATCCATCTGCTGATCGGCATCGCAACCCTTGCATTGCAATATCCGGAATTTCTGCGCCAGAGAATTGTCAAATTGCTGGAATCGGGTGCCAAGGGTTCTGAAATTCATGGCCGTCTTGGGTCAGGCGCAATTTGCGCCCTCATCACCCTTGCCTGTTGCCTGCCGCTTTATGGGTTCAACTGGCTATTCACCCTCAATCACGGCGCTCTGATTGACGGGGTGATTTCTGTTTTCTACAGCTATGCCGATCTGATTGGCGCGTTATAAGGCGGTTTTGTACCAAACCGACGCTGAAATGTACCATCTGTACGAAACTCACGTCCCATACAGCGTCGCCCAGCGCTCGATCAACGCCTGCTGCAACCGCTTGGCCGCCTTGTTCCAAGACTTGGACCCTTGCGGCGCTTCGCGGTCTACTTTTGCCACGCCCGCGCGGCGTTTTTCATCCGCCATGAACATCGCAAATGCCAACTGCGTGCCATCGGGTGCTGTCACATATCCGGCCAGCGCCGACACGAAATTCAGCGTGCCAGTTTTGGCATGAACCTTCACCGGATGCCCCTTGATCACCCGCCCGTTTGCGTCCCGTAATGCAATCGGTTTCAATAAATGTGCGAACTGCCCCTCCGGCCCCTGTTTCACCAGTGCGGCCACCATATCCCCCGCCGTCAGGCGTGACCCGGCCCCCAACCCCGAATGGTCCACAAACTTCGATTTTCGCGCACCAGTATGCGACGTCGTCCAGCTGGTCATTTTCTTGGCCGACGCCTTCAAACTGCCCCCCGTACCACCCCGCGCTGCACTTGCAGTCATGCCGATGGACTCTGCTGTCATGTTATTGGAATATTTCAACAAATCCCGCAGCAAAATGCGCAATTCATCGCTTTTATGTTCCACCAGAACCGTGCCTCTGGCCGCCCCTTTCACCTCTACAGCGCGGGATAGTTTAACCCCTTGCGTGCGGGCCATCGTCTGGAATACTTCGGCTGCATATATATGCGGCTTTCGTACCGGCAACCAGCGACTGCCGCCCTTGCCCAGCGCGCGGCGCGCAACGGTCCAGTTGTCCACACCATTTGTGCTTTTGTAGCCGTAAACCGGCTGCTCCCGATTCACGACACGCATCTTGGCAATGCTGACACGGGGGCGGTATTTTTCCGTGCGGGCATCCATCATAATTTCGTATTTCCCGCCGACACC